>JAAVBM010000023.1 GCA_014803505.1 bacterium
TATGAGCGCTTTGATTTGTAATGCTTTGACTGGTCCTATTTCTAAATATCAAGATTCAAAATTGAATAAACAAGCTGATAATTTGTTGGTTAATTTTAATAATGAAATAAAAAAATATAATTATTCCGACTCTGCTAAAAAGTTAGAAACTCTTTTAGAAAAAAATAAAGGTCAAGTTGTCACATCTGAATTATTTGAACAAATCCATTCAAATTTATCAGAGGGATTGGATCATGTGGTCGCAGGCGATTTAGCAAAAGATTTGAAATCTATGATGCCTTCTTCTGATAAATTCAATTTTAGCGAAGAATCTTTAGAAAATGTAAGAAATGTATTAAATGAACATTTTTCAACTGTAGGCTTATCAAAGCAAGAATTAGCTCAAATATTACCTGATGATTCATTAATGTTGCAAGCTTTTAAAGATAAAGGTTTATTTTCTGCAGAAGTTTCTGATTTTTCAGAACATTCTAAACTTGTTCAAGACTTGCTGGCTCAACGTATTGAAGAATTTCAAAAAGCAAATCCTGACAGTCCTATTTCCAGAAAATTAGGTTTTAGAATGAACCAGTTGATTCATAATAATGAGCATAATGCTAATTCAGCGTTACAGAATGCTTTTAAGTTTAAACCTGCAGCGGTTTTAACTGATTCTTTAATCTCTACAATTCGTTCTGCCGGTGCAATATTGAATCAATTTAAAGCGCAAGTTAATGTATTGGATAATTTTGCGTTTATTAAAACTGCTCAAGCACCTGAAACAATTCTGGCTAACAGTTGGAATGATATGAGCGCAGAGTTGTTAAAAGCTTTTAATTTTAATCCAAAAGAAATTAAGAAAGCTCGTATAGATAGAGAAGCTGCAGGTACTATTTTAAGAGAAAAAATGGAATATATTGCGTCTGATGATAAGAGATATTCAGAATTTGTTGATAGTATTGTGAGTAAGCTTTCTGAATTGTATGCAAAAATGGAATCTTTGGACACCTCAAATGAATATAATACAAATTCTTATGTAGAAAAAGTTAATTCTACTTATGATGGTGCTTCTGAAGGTTTGAAAAATTTAAATATGCATTCTACGGCTAGAAGCATAGGAGGTTTTGCTGATGGAGATGTTCGAACTTCAGCAAAACATGTTCAACTTTCTTTTGTCACCGATAGGATTTCCGGAGTTAAGAGTTCATTTTATAGGATGTTGAATGCAATGGATGTATATAGACGTATTTCAACTATTGCTGAAAATGGTTCTACAGTACTTTCTGATACTGTTACAAGACAGGCTAAGGAAGAATTGGTTGAGTTGGCAAAACAAGTTTTAGTAGATGCTCATACGTCAGATTATGCTGTTAAATTCTGGTCTCAACGTTATCCTGAAGTGAATCCTCCTGCAAATCTTAGCGAACAGGAACTTGCCAAGTTCTATTCTCAAATAGAAGTAGCTCAGGGTAAAGTTGTTAATGCCTTTATGGGTACTCAAAATCCTTCAGATTTGGTTGAACTTTCTAATGACAGAACATTTTTCTCTAATTTAATGAAATTCATGTATGAAGAAAAACCTCATGCAAATACTATAGAACGTGGTGGTAATAGCGTTATCTGGGATGATTTCATGAAGTTTAGAGATGAAGTTCTAAGATATTTAGGAGGGGATGATAATTTTGCTAAACCAAATCATTTAGTCGAAGGTATTGGTAAAGTTCAATCTTCTTCTGAAAGAAGATTCTTAAGAATGGGCTGTGCTTTAGACGAAATGATGTATAAGTTATGTAAACAAAAATTTAACAGTAATACGTGGTTTAAAATGTTTGGCGGTTTAGGTGCAGGATTGTTCGGGGTTACTGTCTTGTCTCAATTCTTCTTGGGTAGAATGAAAAATCCTGAGCCAATAAAGGAGATTAAGTAAAATGATGAATGTTTCTACTAATTTAATATCTCAAAAATTGGTTGCTTTAAATCCTGTAGTCTCTGCATCGCCACAAGCTCAAGCGGTGAGTAATTTGATGTCCGTGGATTCATCTTCAAATTTACTGACTCAATTTTTGGAAAATCAAGCTAAAATCAATACTCCAATTGTGAGCAAACCTATAGTTAATACTGAAACGGTAAAACCTTATAAAAATGATTTAAGAACATTGTTTTTAACAAACAGTGCAAACATTCTTGCAATGATTCCAAGAACTTTTAATGCTAAAGATACTAACGGTAATGAATATATTGACGGTAACGAGGTTCATGGAACATTTTTAAACGCAATTGACAGGTTAGATGAAGTTAAAGCTCAAGGGTTTAATACTCTTCATGTCCTGCCTATCAATCCTACTGGACGAGAAAATGCTATGGGAACTGCCGGTTCTTTGTATTCTCCATTGGATATGCTTAAGTTGGATCCAATGTTAATAGATAAAAATGATCCGCGTACAGATAAAGAACAATTTAAAGCGTTTGTTGATGCTTGTCATAATCGTGGTATAAGAGTTATGGTTGATATGCCAAGTTGCGCTTCTTATGAGTTGTATTTAAAAGCTCCGGATTTGATGGCTAAAGAACGCAACGGTTTAGCAAAGACCCCTCAAGGATGGAATGATATTAGAATGTTTCAACCTTGGGAAGACGAAGGTAAAAGAACCCTAAATCCTGAATTATTAGAGTATCATCGTAAATTTGTTGATTTGATGATTGATTCAGGAGTTGATGGAATTAGGGCCGATGTAGCCAGAGCTAAACCTGTAGAATTTTGGGATATAATTATTCCATATTCAAGAAAACGTGATCCGGAATTTGCGTGGCTTGCAGAAACTTATACATATGAGGATGCTTCTCCACAAGCGAATATGCCTTATGATAGACCAGAAGATTCATTAAGAGCAGGTTTTGATTTGTACTATGGTCAATACCATATTTTTAACGAATGGAACACTGCGAAAGAACTTCATGATTATGTAATTGATAACTTAAATATGTCTTATAGAGTTGAAAGAGGTAAATCATTGATTGGTTCTTTTGCAACTCACGACGATATTTCTCCAATGTTTCATGGAGGAGAAGTTTATTGTAATTTAACTTCAGGATTACAAGTGACTTTACCAATGATAAATCCTTATATTGTTGATGGTTTCCAATCCGGTGATTATTATATGTATAATTATAGAGATAAGTATTCTCCGGTAACAATGACTGATTGCCACGAAATGACTGTTCATAAAGGCAAGTTAGATATCTTTAATTTTTCTAGAAAACCTGGTGGTGATCAGCCGGAAATCGGTAACTTTATGACCGAATGTTTTAAATTTAGAGATAAGTATGCGGATGTTGTTAAACGCGGATCTTATGTAGTATTAGATAAAAAACAAGATAAATTAGATCAAGTAATTGCATTTGCAAGACATAGACAGGGAAGAACCTTATTGGTTATCGCTAACAAAAATGTTAATAGAAATGTTGCTTGTAAGGTTGAAGTTCCAACACTAAAGGCTAATCAAAAATTAGTAAATTTACTGCCATCTTACGGCAGAGAAAGTAAGTTCCAGGTTTCAGAGGGAGAATTAGCTGTTGATTTAGGACCTGGAAGAATTCATGTTTTTGAAATAGATACTCCATATATTGAAACATATGGAAAAAATGTCTATAAACAACATTAAGAGAGGGAAAAGTCAAATTCTTAGAATTTGACTTTTTTTATGTGCAATATTTAATTTTGTGATAGGATATATCATGAAAAGAGGGACATTATGGGACAAACATTAGTAGAAAAGATTATATCAGCACACGCTGGTAAACAGGTTAAAGCCGGTGAGCTCGTAATTGCTAAAGTTGATGTGTGTGCAGTTCAGGATGGTACTGGACCGCTTACTGTGCAAGAATTTAAAAAACTAGGCAAAGATAAGTTGAATAACCCTGAAAGAACTATTTTGTTTATTGATCATGCATCTCCAAGTCCTAAAAAAGAACTTTCTAATATGCATACTATTTTGAGAGAGTTTTCAAAAGAGTATGGTGCGGTTTTGTCTGAAGTTGGTTCCGGTGTTTGTCATCAACGATTAGTTGAAACATTTGTTAATCCAACAGAAATTTTAGTTGGTGCTGATTCGCATACTTGTACTTCAGGTGCTTTAGGTGCCTTTGCTACAGGCATGGGTTCCACTGATGTTGCTGTAGCGATGACTCTTGGGAAAACTTGGTTAAAAGTTCCTCAAACTTTTAAAATTGTAGTTAACGGAAAATTTAATGAAGGTATTTGTTCTAAAGATTTAATGCTTCACTTGATTGGTATGATAGGTGCTGACGGTGCAACTTATAAAGCTTTGGAATTCACAGGCGAAACTATAGATAATATGTGCATGGCTGAAAGATTTACTCTTGCAAATATGGCTGTTGAGGCTGGTGCAAAATGCGGATTGTTTGTGCCGGATGAAAAAACAAAAGAGTATTTGGTTTCTCGTGGCAGAGGAGATAAATTTAGAGAACTTTATCCCGATTCTGATGCTGTGTATGAAAGAGTTATTGAAATTGATGCAGCAACTATTGAACATACTGTTTCTTGCCCTCACACCGTTGATAATACCGAATTGGCAAAAAATTTAAATGATGTAAAAGTTCAGCAAGTTTATGTTGGAACTTGTACTAACGGTAGAATTGAAGATATGAGAACTGTTGCTAATATTTTAAAAGGTAAAAAAGTTCATAATGATGTAAGAATGCTTATTTGTCCGGCTTCTCGCGATGTGTATAAACAAGCTTTAGAAGAAGGTTTATTGGAAATTTTTGTGGATTCCAATGCGACAATTCTTCCTCCTGGATGTGGTCCTTGTGTAGGTATTCATGCGGGTATTCTTGCTGATGATGAGGTATGTTTGACTACACAAAATAGAAACTTTCAAGGTCGTTTAGGAAATACTAAAGGTTATATTTATTTATCTTCTCCGTACGTTGCTGCATATACTGCATTAAACGGTTTTATTTCTTGCAAATAATCTTAATGAAACCCTTGACGTATGCTTTTCTTCGTGGTAATTTGATCTTGTCAGAAGTTAAAAGTTCGAATACGATTTCAAAATAGCTTTGAATAGCTTGTTTTTTGGCGTATTCAAAAATAGTCGGTTAATTCCGAAGATAAAATATTTGAAAGTAATTAAATTACAAGAAAGGTAAAATCAATGGAAAACAATGAAGAATTAAATGTTACTGAAGCTGCAGCTGAAGAAGTTAAAGTTGAAGAAACAACAGCAGAAGCAGTAGAAGCAACAGAAGAAAAACCTGCAAGAGGCAGAAAAGGCCGTGGGGCAAGAAAACAAAAAATCGAAACAACAGAAGAAAAACCACAATCTGAATGGACAGAAAGAGTTGTTCAAATCAGCCGTGTAACTAAAGTTGTTAAAGGTGGTAAAAAATTAAGCTTCCGTGCAATTGTTATTGTTGGTAACCAAAAAGGACAAGTTGGTGTTGGATGTGCTAAAGCTTCTGAAGTTATTATCGCTATCCAAAAGGCAATTGCTGACGGTAGAAAAAATCTTGTTACAGTTCCTATTTTCAAAACAACTATTCCTCACCCAATCACAGGAAGATCAGGTGCTGGTTCAGTTATGTTAAGACCTGCTTCAGCTGGTACAGGTATTATCGCTGGTGGTGCTGTTCGTTCAGTATTGGAACTTGCTGGTATTGAAAATATTCTTTCAAAATCTTTAGGTTCTAAATCACCTCTTAACGCAGCTAATGCTACAATCGCAGCATTGAAAGCTTTGACTCCGTTCAGCGAAGTTGCTAAAAAACGTGGTTTATCAATGGCTGAATTTTTAAACTAGTAGTAAACATTTAATTATAAGGAAATAAAATCATGGCAGATAAAAAAGCAAATTTAATCAAAATTAAACTTGTAAGAAGTTTAATAGGTTCATCTGAATCTCAACGCAGAGTTGTTAGAGGTTTAGGTTTAACAAAAAAAGACCAAGTTGTTGAACACATGGATAGTGCAACAATTATGGGTATGGTTAACAAAGTATCTCACCTTGTAGAGATTGTAAAATAGTTACTATTGTATAGATAATATTATAAATTACAAAGAAAGAGGAAATAAAAATGTCAAATATAACATTAGAAGATTTAAGACCTGCAGAAGGATCTACATCTAAATCTAAAAGAGTAGGCAGAGGTCGTTCATCTGGTCACGGTAAAACTTCTTGCCGCGGTCATAATGGTGAAGGTCAAAGATCCGGTAATTCTTCAAAAAGAGGTTTTGAAGGCGGACAAATGCCAGCATACAGAAGATTGCCAAAATTGAAAGGATTCCAAGTTTACAACAAACTTAATTATGCTCAAATTAATGTTGGAAGACTTGATGCTTTGAATCTTAAAGAAGTATCTTTAGAATCATTGAAAGAAGTTCTTACAATTCACCCTTCTTGTGTTGGTCTAAGAGTTTTAGGTAATGGTGAACTTAAATCTGCTGTTACAGTTAAAGCTTCTTATGTAACACCATCTGCTAAAGAAAAAATTGAAGCTGCAGGCGGAAAGGTTGAGTTAGTATAATGGCACAAGGAGTAAAAATGCCTTCTACTGATGATTTGATGTCTATGTGGAATGCATCAGGATTGAAAGAAAAAATTCTTTTCACATTCTTGATGATTGCAGTGTGGAGATTTGGTGTTCAAATGCCTTTATATGGTATTAACAACCAAGTTTTCTCAAGCATTGCGCAAGGTAACAATATTATTGGCTTCCTTGACTTATTCTCAGGTGGTGCGCTAGGTAAAGTTTCAATATTGGCTTTAGGTATCGGACCATTCATCACTTCATCAATTATTGTACAACTTGTTTCTGTAGTAATTCCTTCTTTGGAAAAATTACAGAAAGAAGAGGGTGAAGCCGGTAGAAGAAAATTGTCACAATATACAAGAGTCTTTACTGTTGTATTGGCAATATTCCAATCGTTTATCTTCATGTTGTACTTGCATCATTTGCCAGGCGCAATAATGCCTCAGGTTAATCCTATCGCATTCTATGCAAGTTCAATATGTGTATTAACAGCCGGAGCAGTTCTTGTAATGTGGATTTCTGAATTGATTACTGAAAAAGGTATTGGTAATGGCGGTTCGCTTGTTATCTTCTGTGGTATTCTTTCAGGTATTCCTATTTACGCTTCCAGAACTGCACAACTAGTTAAAGCAAGTTCTCAAATGCAAATTGGTTTACTTGTTTTACTAACTATTTTCTTCCTTGCAATGATTCTTATTGTAATCATGCAAGAGGCTGTAAGAAAAGTTATTATTGTAAATCCAAAAAGACAAATCGGTAATAAAGTTTATGGCGGTATGAATTCGTTTATTCCGTTCAAACTTAATCCGGGTGGTGTAATGCCTATTATCTTTGCTATTGCTATTTTGTTGTTCCCATCAACAATTTTGGCTTTAGTTGGACAAGCTAATTTCAAATCAGCGGCAGTGAAAAATTTAGTTTTAAATTTAAATCACTATTTAAGTCCGGATGGAATTACTTATTATCTTTTATATGTTGGCTTGATTATAGCGTTAACATTCTTCTACGCTTCAATTATGCCGAATATGCAGCCAAAAGACATTGCTGATAATTTGAAAAAATACGGATCATCAATTCCTGGTATCAAGCCTGGAAAACCTACAGCTGAAGCACTTGATAAAATCTTATCAAAAACTACATTTATTGGTGCAATTGGTTTAGGTATAATTGCTCTTGTTCCATCATTTGCGAGTTATGCAACTCATATCGAAACCCTTCAAGGTATCGGTGCAACTTCACTTATCATTATGGTTGGTGTTGCTCTTGATTTAATCAATCAGGTTAGAACTCACTTATTGGCAAGAAATTATGAATCATTCTTAAAAGAATAATTATATAATTCAGATAAAAGAATCGGATTTCGATATTCGAAATCCGATTCTTTTTTATTTACTTGTGAAATATTATTTCAATTCACCATAAATAATTCCGCTTTCAACTTTTGATATTTTAACAGATTGTAAGGTGTTAAATAAATCTTCTCTATCTGAAACTATTTGCACTGTTAGATAATTTCTGGTCATACCTTTTAGATTTTGGGTATGCTTATCTCTGTGTTTTTCAATTAGAAGTTCTACTGTTTTTCCTATATTTTTTTGAATAAATTCTTCAAATTTTTCTTTTGAAATGTTTTTTATAACTGTTGCACGTTGGTTTTTTATTTCATCTGAATTTTGATCAGGTAAACTTTCTCCAATTGTTCCTGAGCGTTTAGAATATGGGAATGTATGGATTTGAGTTAAACCAGAACGTATAAGGTTTGTTCGTGTTATTTCAAAATCCTCATCTGTTTCACCTGCAAATCCTGCAATAACATCACTTCCAAGAAAAGGATGATCAAATGTTTGGTTAATTTTTTCAATTAATGCAAGGTAATCATCTGTTTTATAAAATCTGTTCATAGAACGAAGAGTCTTATCATTTGCAGATTGTAATGACAGGTGAAAATGTGGACAGAATTTTTTAGATGTTTTCAAAAATTCTAGCATTTCGTCTGTTATTTCCGGAGGATTTAGTGAGCCAAGTCTGAAGCGTTCAATTGTTGTTTTTGTTTCGATTTCTTTTAGTAAATCCAACAATGTAAGACCAAATTCTTTTCCCCATTGACCAATATGAATACCAGTCAGCATAACTTCTTTGAAGCCGTTTTTAGCAAAATTATTAATTTGTTCAATAATAAATTCCGAATCTGCGCTTCTGCTTTTTCCACGAGCTTTCCATATTATACAGTAGGTACATCTATTATCACATCCGTCTTGGATTTTTAGACTTGCACGAGTTTTTGTTGTATCAATTAGTTCAACTTTATTAAACTCGGATTGTTGTAGAATATCTTTAGTATGCAATTTTTCATCGGTATTGATGTATTCGTATAAGTTGAGTTTTTCATCATTTCCAATTACATAATCAATAAAATCGTTTTTTAACAATTCTTCTTTTTGGATTTGTGCAATACAGCCTGTTAAAACTGTTATAATATTGGGGTTTTTATGTTTAGCCGCACGAAGAAGATACATTGCTTCATTATCGCTTTTATGAGTAACTGAGCAGGAATTCAATATATACAAATCTGCATCTGCAATATTTTTTACTTTTTCAAAATTGTATTTTTTTAGATTTTCTTCAATTATTGAGCTTTCAAATTGATTAGATTTACAGCCCATTGTATGTATATTAAACTTTTTCATTCTATGATAATATAAAAAACACATTTTATTGTAAATATTTGTATAAATATCTTTAGAAAGTAGCAAAAAATTTTACTTTGCACTTTAACATGTATATAATTAAAGTGTGAAAGGTAAAGGTGTATATTATGCAAGTTAATTCTGTTTCCGCAGCACAACCATCATTTAAATCTTATCAATCAGATTTAGAGGCTTTTGCTAATCTTAGTGATAGAGACGTAAGAAAATTAGCTTATGCTAAAGCTTCTCAATCAGTGAATGATAAAAAACACAAAAGAATTGGCGCAGCTATAATGTATTCGATACCTGTAGTTGCTGGTATTGCCGCAGCTGTTAAATCACCTTCAACATTATTATTGCCTTTGAAAGGCGCAGCAAATGTTAATTTTTCCCGTGCCGGCAGATTGGTTAACTTTGCATCTACAACTCTTAACTGGTTAGGAACATTTGCTATTATTGATACTATTTTTGGTATTAAACGTCATATTGATAAGAAAAGTCCTGCAATGCGTGATTTTGCCAAAGAAAATCCGGTAATTTCAACTTTAGCAACTCTTGGGCTTTCTGTTGCTTCAGTATATGGTGCAAGTAAAGGATTTTCAAAACTTTTAAATAAATTTGTTCCTAAGGATTTAACAAAAGCACAGATTAAAAATTTAGTTAAATATAATAAAAAATTAACGGATAATAAAGTTTTAAATTCTCTATCTAAAAATTTAGATAAAGTACCTTCAGCGTTAAAACAAATTGGTAAAACAGCTTTGGATTGGGCTCCAATGGCTATGATTTTCGGAAGTTTGGCTCATTCTATGGGGCATCAAAGAGTAAAAGCTGAAGAATATTCTAAGAATTATAATGATATTAAAACAGCACAAGCTCTTGTAAGGGAAGGTTTAGCTCAAGAATCAGTTGACGAATTTTAGATCCCAAGAATATATAAAGTTTTAAGAAGTGTATCAGGTTTTTCCGGATACACTTTTTAGTTTATAATATACATATGAAGGTAGTAGTTTTAGGAAAAGGTTTAGCACTTGCGAATATTGTTCTTGGTGTTTTAGATTCAGGCGCTGAGTTGGTTGGCGTACTTCGTTATGAACGCACATGTAAATCCCGTTGTAAGCTTTTTATGGACGATTTTTTCTGTCCTGCACCTGAAGTTACTTTATTGAAAAGTTTAAAAGTTCCTCAATTGAATTTTGAATCTGCAAATTGTCCAAAGTTTCGCAAATGGATGATTGCAAATAATATTGATTTACTGATTGTTGGGACATGGAAAGAAAGAATTGCAAAAGAAACATTTAATATTCCGACAATTGCTACAGTGAATGTTCATCCATCATTGTTGCCAAAATATCGTGGACCAAATCCTTATTTACAGGCTATTTTGCATGGTGAAACAGAATCAGGTGTTACTCTTCATTTGCTCAATGAAAAATTTGATGCCGGTGCTATTTTGAAACAAGAAAAAGTTTCAATATCCGAATCTGATACATCAAAAGAACTTAGAGAAAAATCTGTTAGGGTTGTTCGTCAGCTTATTTCGGATTTAGTTTCAGATTTGAATAATAAAATTTTGACTCCTATTACTCAAAATGAAAAATATGCTACATATTTCCCAAATATTTCCGGTAATGAAAAAATGCTAGATTTTTCATTGCAGTCATCAACTGAGATTGTTAGGACTATACGAGCTTTACATCCTTTCTTGCCAACTTATATAACTCATAATGATAAATTTTTGGTAGTTAATCCTTATAATTTCCAAGTTTTAAATACTGATTTAAATTCGAAGCCTGGAGATATTGTCGCAAAGGATGCAGAAAAAGCTTCTTTAACTATTACTTGTAAAGATGGTAAATCTATAAAATTTTATGATTTAAAACTTTATAAATCATCTTTTAAGACAAAGAAATATATAGAAAAAGAAATTAAAGTTATTTCTTGCTAATTTTATTTCTATCTAACATAACCATTAGTATAGAAATGTCTGCAGGTTTAACCCCACCGATTCTTGCAGCTTGAGCAAGTGTTTTTGGTTTGATTTTTGCAAGTTTTTCTTTTGTTTCTGTTGATATATGGTCAATTGAAGAATAATCAATATTTTCAGGGATTTTGAATTTCTCTAACTTTCCAGCTTGGTCAACTTGTTCTTCTTGACGTTTTATGTATCCATCATACTTGATTATAACTTCAACTTGTTCATAAACATCTTTTGGAATATTTAGAGCTTTTGTTGCTGAATCTAATTCTTGAATTATTTTATAATTGATATTTGGTCGTTTTAGCAACTCTGCAGCTCTTATACCTCTATCTATGTGTTCTTGATATTTAGCAAGAATTTCGTTTACTTGTTCGTTTGGTTGAATTTTTACTTCTCTTAATCTTAATTTTTCATCTTGAATAAGTTGTTGTTTATTTTTAAATCTTTCGAATTGTGTATCATCAATTAAACCGATTTTATGCCCAATTGCAGTAAGTCTTTCGTCTGCATTATCCTGTCTTAATAACAATCTGTATTCAGAACGGGATGTTAACATTCTGTATGGATCTTGAATATCTTTTGTTACTAAATCGTCAATAAGAGTACCTGTGTATGATGAACTTCTTGATAGTTCAAGCATTTCAGATCTGTTGAGGTAATTAAATGCGTTGATACCTGCAATTAATCCTTGAGCTGCTGCCTCTTCGTAGCCGCTGGTTCCGTTAATTTGACCGCCAAAGAATAATCCTGCAACTTTTTTTGACATTAAAGAATGTGTAGTCTGAATAGCAGGAATATAATCGTATTCAACAGCGTATGCCGGTTTTATTATGTGGGCTTTTTCCAGTCCCGGAAGGCTGCGTATCATAAGTTCTTGAACGTTAGCAGGCAAGCTTGTTGAAAAACCTTGAATGTAGGTTTCATAAGTTCCAAGTCCTTCAGGTTCAATAAAAATATGGTGAGAAGGATTTGATGCAAATCTTACGATTTTATCTTCAATTGAAGGGCAGTATCTTGGACCTACTCCGTGAATTAGTCCTTGATACATTGGTGATTTATCAAGGTTTTCTTTGATAATTCTATGAGTCTCTTCGTTTGTTCTGGTTAGATAGCAAGGATAAGTTTTTCTTATAGGACGGTTAGGTTTGAATGAGAAAAAGCTTAGTTCTTCATCTCCGGGTTGAATTGTCATCTTTGAATAATCAATAGTTCTTTTGTCAACACGGGCAGGAGTACCTGTTTTAAGTTTTTTTGTTTCAATTCCTAATCTATGTAGTGAATCTGAAAGCCCTATAGCAGCTTGTTCTCCAAGTCTTCCTGCACTGTATGCTTGTAGTCCTACAAAGATTCTTCCTTCTAAGGATGTACCTGTCGTTAGAATAACCGCTTTTGCGCTATATTCTATTCCAAATTCATCAATAGCACCTGTGATTTTATCGTTTTCAACTTTTAATTCAGTTATACAGCATTGTTTTAGATAGATATTTTCGTTACTTTCTATAAGATTTCGCATATATCTTGTATATTCAGCTTTGTCTGATTGTGCTCGAAGGGCTCTAACTGCAGGTCCTTTAGATGAATTTAAAACTTTTAATTGCAGATATGTAGCATCGGTAACTTCACCCATAACACCGCCAAGAGCATCAATTTCTCTTACCAGCGTTGATTTAGCAGGGCCACCTATTGCCGGATTACAAGGTTGTAATGCTATATTATCAACATTTAATGTACATAATAATACTTTTGTTCCAAGTTTTGCGCAAGCAAGTGCAGCCTCACATCCTGCGTGACCTGCTCCAACTACTATAATATCAAATTTATTCTTTAAATAATCCATACTTTTATTATAGTGCAAACAAGAAATTAAGAATATATTTTCTTAATCTATGATAATTTCTTTTTCATTTTTATAAGTAACGTACCCTAAATTAGCTTTAGGCGGTTTTCTTAGGTATTTTCTTTTCGTGTAGATTACTCCGATTTTAGAGGAATCTTTCGCACTTGAATACTGTTTTGCTAAATTTGCGCATTGTAGAATCAATTCGTCTGTAAGTTTTTGCGTTTTTAACAGTACGTGTGAGCCTGCGCAATCTTTTGTGTGAAACCATAAATCTTCGTCATCTGCAAGTTTAGAGATAATATAATCGTTTTGTTTATTGTTTTTACCAATGAAAATCCTTGTTTCATTTTCTAATTCTATTTTTATCGGATCAATAGCTTGATGTTTTTGTTTTTTGTCGGTTTTTGTTTCTGTGATTTCGTCTGTTAATTCAAAAAGATCCTGTATTGTTTCTGCTGAATTGATTGAATATAACAATTGTTCGAGATAATTTTTAGTAATAAAATAGGTTTCTGATAACTCGGAAAGTTTTGAATTTGAAGTCTTTGCCTTGTTGTAAAGTTTATAGAATTTGTTTGCGTTATCTTTAAGTGTTTTAGATTTATCCAAATCTATTTGAATTTGTTTATTATTTTCATAGTCAAATACAGATATTTGAGGAGTGTAATCCTTAAGATTATATAGATTTGCCATAATTAAATCTCCCCACAGTCTATATTTACCAGAATTTGTGTTTTGGGCAATTTGGTATTGCATTTGTTTTAGTGATTTTGAAACTTTTTTTAATTTTTGCGTGATTATTGAAGCGTATTGCGTTTTTAATTGTTTAAATTTATCTTTTGAAATATAGTAAGCATAATAATCATCAATCATTTCATTAACAGAGTTGTAAATCAGAGGTGCGGAAATCAATTCTGAAAATAAAGAATAATCTTTAAAGTCTTTTGAAATACAAGGTGATAGTTCTGATAAAGATATATAATGTTTCAATTTATCTAAAGTTTCATTTTTGCATTGATTAGCAAAGTTATTAGAGATATCGAAAAACTCATTTGATAAATTTTCGAAATCGATTTCTCCATAATAATTTATTAGATCTTGTTTTTGTTGTTTAGGTGGGTATATGTATGGAATTCCTCCATACATTTCACGTTCTCTGCTCTTTTCTGCTCCAACGTTGTGAGCACAACCTAATATTATATTTGTATCGTCGTTGTAAAGTACGACATTTGAATGTTTTCCCATTAACTCAAATGCCAGACATAAGAAAATTTTATCTCCCAGTTCATTATATGTTTCAATGAAAAATTCCAGAATCCTTTCGTGTTCAGGTTGATTGATTTTTGTTATTCTGGAATTCCCCAAATATTTACGTAGCAACATGCAAAACATTGGTGGTTTTTGTGGTATTTCAAGTAATCTTTTTTCAGTGTTACTTTTTGACATAAAGCACAAATGATAGTTTTGAGGATTTATATTTACGTAGAATTGTCTTGTTTCTGAATTGTTTCTTAGCGTAAAAATAAATTCTCTTCTTGTCGGCTGTTGAATTTTGTTTATTCTGGCGCCGGTAAGAAAATTACTTTCTTCTTTTAAAAATGCTTTTAATGTTAAACTATCAAATGTAATCATAAAAAAAGTTTACTAAAAATCAATAGTATTGTCCAATGTCAATTTTCATGCTATAATTAACTCAGAAAAGAGGGTTAATTATGACTAAAGATAACAAAGGTAATTCAGATATTGAAAAAGAAACAATTTCTGTATTGTTAACAACTGAAGAACATTTAATTAGAGGTAAGCTACAATTACCTGTTCCAAGTGTTGTAGAAAATCCTACTATTGAAAATCTGTTGTTTTACACTTTGAATTGTGGAAATATGTTTATTTCATTAAAAGATTGTATCATTATGAATAGAGAAAATGTTGAGTATCAACCTGAACGTCTTCCTTACTATAATATCAATCTAAACATAGTTCATTCTTGCAGAATTGTAGAAGACTAGTTTATAGCATCAACAAAAAAGATTACAAATGTTACATATTGTAGTCTTTTTTTTGTGTTTTTGTTAAAATAATAGTTGCAATATAAATAGATACAAAAAGGGAAATTAAGAGATGATTAAAACAAATTTCAAAGACCACAATTGTGGACAACTTAATTTGACAAATATCGACCAACAAGTAACCTTGTCAGGATGGGTATCAACTATTCGAGACTTAGGTGGTATTTTGTTTGTTGAATTGAGAGATAGAAGTGGATTTTTCCAAATTGTTGCTAATCCGCAAATCAATCCTGAAATTCACAAAATTTTAGAAAAAGTTAAAACAGAATATGTTATAAAAGTTACAGGTAAAGTTACAAGAAGACCTGAAGAAACTTACAACGAAAAATATCCAACAGGACAGGTTGAAATGTATCCTGAAACTGTAGAAGTTCTTTCAGAATCAAAAGTTTTACCATTTGTGTTAGATGATGATAATGTTTCTGAAGATATTAGATTGAAATACAGATACTTAGACTTAAGACGTGAACAAATGCTTTCAAAAATGGTTATGCGTCACGACATAGTTAAAGCTATCAGAAATTACATGAATAACTTGGATTTCTTGGAAGTTGAAACACCTATTTTATGTAAAACAACTCCTGAAGGTGCAAGAGATTATCTCGTTCCATCACGTGTTCAAGAAGGTAAATTCTATGCACTTCCTCAATCTCCACAAATCTTTAAACAATTATTGATGGTTGGTGGTATTGAAAGATATTATCAAGTTGCAAAATGCTTCCGTGATGAAGACTTACGTGCAGATAGACAACCTGAGTTTACTCAAGTTGATATCGAAATGTCTTTTGTTGAACAAAAAGACGTGATCAATGTTGTAGAAGGTTTAATTGTTGATGCGTTTAAGGCTGCGGGTGTTGAGGTTAAACCTCCATTTATTCAAATGCCTTGGCAAGAAGCTATGGACAGATTTGGTTCTGATAAACCTGATACAAGATTTGGTTTAGAATTATTTGATATCGGTGATATTATTCTCGAATCAGAATTCCAAATTGTTAAAAATACATTAGAAAACGGTGGTATTGTTCGTGGTATCAGAATCCCTGGCGGAGCTAAATATTCAAGAAAAGAAATTGATGATATTACTAAGCTTGCTGTATCATTTGGTGCAAAAGCTCTTGCTAATATTATTTACAACGAAGACGGAACTGCTAAATCTCCTGTATTGAAATTCGTTACTGAAGAACAAGCTAAAGCTATTCAGGATAGAGCCGGTGCTCAACCTGGAGATATTATATTCTTCGTAGCTGATAAACCAAAATTAGTTTACGATATTATGGGTAGATTAAGATTACACTTTGGTAAATCACTAAACTTAATCGATGAATCTAAACACGCACTTCTTTGGGTTGTAGACTTCCCAATGTTTGAATGGTCAGAAGAAGAAGCTAGATTCAAAGCTATGCACCACCCATTCACTTCACCTTGTATTGAAGATTTAGATAAACTTAAATCAGGTGATTTAGGTAATGTTAAATCAATCGCATACGATATCGTTTATAACGGAACAGAATTGGGCGGTGGATCTGTTAGAATCCATAATTCAGAAGTTCAAGCAACTGTATTCAAAGCTTTAGGCTTAACCGAAGAAGAAGCTCAAGAAAAATTCGGATTTATGGTTAACGCATTACAATACGGTACACCTCCTCATGCCGGTCTTGCAATTGGTTTAGACAGACTTGTTGCATTGTTGGCAAGAACTGATTCTATCCGTGACGTTATTGCGTTCCCTAAAAATGCAGGAGCTAAATGTTTAATGAGTGATGCTCCTGGCGTTGCTTCATTGCAACAATTAAGAGAACTTCACATTAAAAGTACCGCCAACATGGGTAAATAATAAATTAAATAATCGTTGATTAAAAAAACAAACCGCTCAGTATTAAGCGGTTTGTTTTTTTTATTACTATTTTCCACTTCTGTCCACTATAATTGAACAGTCGAGAGCTATTCTATATATTCCGACGTTTTTGGTTTTATATGAAAGAAAGATTTTATGCGTTGTTTATGTAAGTTTTTTATTTCTTTTTTTACAACTTTAAGAGTTTCATCATATAACATAGCAAACATTTCTGATTTATTTGCATTTTTAGTTGCTAAACCTTTTAATTCTTCCCAAGAACGCTGAACAGCACCTCCAACTTTGTACGCTCTTGATTCATCTTTTAACATTCCACGAAGCACTTTCAAGTAATTTTTTTACAGAGAATTGACAACATGTCAAAATTTTAAGTTAGTTCATTTTTCTAATAAACCTATGCGCTTCAATAACATCATTATAATCAATAGGTGGAGGTCCTTCAACTATTTCAAGCCGGGTGTGATGTTTTGATTTACGGTTATAATTAAAAATAATTTCTCCGAAATCTTTTCCACATTTTTCGCATGATAAACTACAGAGCAAAATATCGCAATCCTGTTCTAAAATTTTTATAGAATTGTTAGTGAATTCGTTTTTGCAACGAGAACAACAAAGTCCGGAAAATAGTGTTTTTATTTCTTTTTCTGTGAATTTTTTCATTTTATTTTTATATTAACTTTTGTAAATAATTACATCATATGTACTATTAATTGTTATTTTACTCTAAAAACTGGGATTAATACAAATATAACCAAAGGAGGTTATCATGGCAATTAATTTAATTCTATTCGGTTTTATCGTGTACACAGCTTTAATAGTTGTACCAAGCATTTGGGAAGAATTAACAACTGAAAGTTAATTGTAACGATTAAATCAAAAATCTAATTGAGTCTTCGTGACACAATCTGTTTATTTTTTAGTTTTGGCATTTAGGAGAGTTTAGTAAATTTTTAGTGTGATAGTTACGCTTATTGTTTAAGCGTTAACCTTGTAATGCTAAATTTTTAGTAACTTAACTTTTCAGTAATTATTCATATGTTATAATAGTTCTGGAAAGGTTATATTATGCCGCACTTTTTTATAACTTCAGAACAAATTAACGACAATATAATAACTATATCTGATAAAGAAAATTATCAGCATATAGCGAGATCTTTGCGTGCAAGATGCGGAGAAAGTCTTCTTTTGGTTGATGAAAATCAAATTCAGTACGAAACTAAAATTAAAGAAATCACTGGTTCTGAGATTTTTACTGAAATCAAAAATTCTTATCCTTCCAAACGTTTTCTTGATTTTAGTTTATATTTGGCTCAAAGTCCTTTGCGCTCTGATGCTCAAGGGCTGCTTATTGAAAAGGCTACTGAACTTGGAGTTGCTGCCGTATTCCCTGTTTTTACTGATAACTGTGCATTAAATAAATCTGTTGCAGAAAAGAAAATTCCTAAGTGGAATAAGATAATGTATGAAGCTTCAAAACAATGCGAACGAGCTAATGTTCCGTATTGTTCCGATTTAACTTCTATTGATAAGGTTTTGTCCGAAAATGAGTTTGATAAAGTATTTGTTTTTTGTGAAAGAATTGCGGATAAAACAATTAGGGATTCTATTATAGAAAATCCTATCAATAAAAATGACAAAGTGCTTGTTATAATAGGTCCAGAGGGTGGATTTTCGCAGCAAGAATTTGATTATTTTAAAGAAAAAAATCTGGAGATGTTGACTCTAGGAGAATTGATTTTAAAAGCAGAAACGGCAACTGTTGTTGCTCTTGGAAATATTATTTATGAATATTCAAGTAATAAAAAGTAGTATAGAAAATGATGAGATTTTAAATAATATTGCAAGCTTTTTCCGAAACGAAGTTTATCTTGTAGGTGGAGCTGTAAGAGATTATTTTATGGGGAACACTTCTTATGACAGGGATTTGATTGTTTTAGATGAAGATTCTCGAGAGTTTGCGTTAAAAATAGCCGATTTTTTCGGAGGAACTTTTGTACCATTAGATGAAATTAATAAAATATACCGTGTTGTAATGCCTGATAAATTGAATTTTTTGGATATTACTAATCCTATTGAAAATTCATTGGAAAAAGATATTTTACGCCGTGATTTGACGATAAATGCAGTTGCAGTCAATATACGAACCGGTGATGTTTTTGATTTATGTGGTGGAATTGATGATTTGAAAAATGGTATAATTCGTGGTGTTTGCGAGGATAATTTTATAGATGATCCTTTGCGATTGATTCGTATTTTTAGATTTTATTCGATTTTAGGTTTTAAAATTGATTGCGAGCTTCTTAATTTTGCTCAAAAATATTCCGAATTGATTTCAAAACCTGCAAAGGAACGCGTTGAATACGAGCTTATGAAACTGTTTGGTGGTAAATATGCTGACAGTGCTCTTTTAAAAATGGATGAATGTGGAATTTTGGAAATCCTTTTCCCTTTTGTTAAAGAGTTAAAACAGGTTCCTCCAAATTTGCATCATCATTTGGACTTGTTTCATCATAGTATTGAAACTGTAAAACAAGTTCAATTATTGTATGAAAATTCTTTGGATGTTGTTAAAGAACATATGGATAAAGTCGATTTTGGCGGCTTTTCCAGATTAGCACATTTAAAACTTTCCGCTTTTGTTCATGATATTGGGAAATTTTCGACTTGGACTATTGAAGAAGATACCGGTAGACATAGATTTATAAAGCATGATGATGTTGGTTCGAAGCTTGTTGTGCCGCTTCTTAAATCTCTTGCCTTTTCAAATAAGCAAATAGATTATTCGAAGCTTATGGTGAAAAAACATATGTATCCGACGGCTGTTGTTTCTGCTCCTGAGTTGACAGAAAAAGTTATGATGCGATTTGTTCGCAAGATGGAAGATAATGCTATTGATAATATTTTGCTTGCGCAGGCTGATAGATTATCAGCCAGAGGTCCTGAAATTACTGACGAAATTGTTAATGAAAATATATCATTGTTAAATAATTTATTAAATTTTTATTTGGAAGCCAAAGAAACATTGAAGCCTTTACCAAAACTTTTGGATGGAAATGAGGTTATGCAGATTTTGAATCTGGCTCCATCTCCGAAGTTAGGCGAAGTTATGAATGCTCTTTCGGAAGCACAGATTTCAGGCGATGTTAATACAAAAGAAGAGGCTATATTATATATAAAAACTCTTATATAGGTAAGTTTTAAAATTGAAACTTTATGATAAAATAAACTTGATTAAAAAATTTGAGGTAGGGATATGAATTTTAATATTGATAAACAAAAGTTGGCAAATTTTGGTAAAATTTTAGGTTTAACTATACTCGGGTTATATATTATCTTTTTGATAGTGCCTGTAATATTATCACCAATTGCAAATTCATATCGTCAGCAAGTTGTTGATGTTATAAAAACTTCGACAGGTTTAGATGCTAAAATCGAAAGCCTTGGCGTTGTTACTACCCCTAAATTGTCGGCTGGAATCAAGATTAAAAACTTTGAACTTTCACTTCCGGAGGCTGAATCTCCGTTTTTATCCGCGGAAAATTTTCAATTTAAGCTTGCGTTATTGCCATTGATAATAAAGAGAGTTCAAATTGATGAGATTTCCGTAAAGTCTGTTGATGGTGAATTGATGGTTAAAAAAGATGGAAATTTTGAAGTTTTGGACTATTTGCCTAAAACTGAACCTCAGTCAGCAGATGCAATGGCTTCTCTTCCTTTTAATTTTAAATTGTCTAACCATTTACCTAATATCAGTGCAAAAAAATATAAATTATCATTTGTCGATAAATTGGATAACAAATCTTATTTTATTGAAGGCGAAAACTTAAAAGTAAGAGATTTTATTTTAAATAAAAAAATAAAAGTATCAACACACGGAAAAGTAGTTTTTGATGAGTCTGTTATATCAAATTATGATGTGAAATTTTTCAATAAGATAATGCCTGATTTACAGTTGGATGACTTGGTATTTCCAAAAGAGGTTGTTGTAGCTGAAGAAAATTCTTCGGTTGAACCTCTGCCTATGAACATAAATATTATTGATATTTTTAAAACTGTTAAAAATAATAAATTGCACTGTGATTTATTTGCAAATGTGAAAACGTTTGGTTCTGTAAAAAATATTAAGCTTAAAGGGAAAATAAAAGCTGAAGCTTTATCTGTTGCCGTTAATGGTAAATCGTTGCCTGAAAGTTATGCAGATTTGAACTTTAAAGGTTCAAAAACCGAAATTGATTCTATGTTTTTCACATCCTTTGACGGAAATGAAAAAACTCAAATTATAGGAAGTGTAAATACAGGTAAAAAGCCTTCTATTGATTTAACTTTTAGATCAAATGCTCAGTTTAACAGTATTATAAGACTTATTGATAGTTTGGCTTCTTCCTTTGGTATAAAGGATTTTGAAACTCTGTCTGCTGTTGGTGGAATTGATGCAGATTTTAATATTAATTCTAATTTGAAGAAGGTTTCATCTACTGGTTATCTGAAAGTTAATCCTTCAAAGCTTTCTTACGGCTTATATAATATTGTTATTGATAAGATTGTTGCTGATATTGATTTCATGAATAATAAAATCAATATTAAAAATGCAGGATTTTCAGTGTTTGGTCATCCGTTAAAACTTTCAGGTGATATTCAATCAAATGCTGATACTGATTTAAAGTTAGTTGCTGATAAATTATCTATAAAGGGGCTTTTGCTTGCTTTAGGACAAGTTGCATTGTTGAAAGAAAATGAAATTAAAAATGGAACACTTTCCTTAAATGCTTTATTTAATGGCAAATTAAGTAATTTAAAACCTGATGTTAAAATAAATCTTGATAATTTAAATGTATATAATCAACCGGCAGATTTGAATTTAACTTTGTTAAATACGATGATTAAAGTTGCCAGTGATAAAAAACAATCGTTTATCGGTAATATAGATGTAAATTCACTAGTCTTAGATCATCCTACAGCCACAATATCGGTTCCCGAAACTAAAATTGTTGTAGATGCGAATGATATTAATATTAAAAAATCTTATTTATTATTAAACGATTCTCGAGTTGATATTTTTGGTGCCGTTAAAAATTACATAAATGATAAAATGGTAATGGATATTTCGGCTAATGGTAATATTGCATCGTCTGATATTGCAGGATTTATCCCAGCTGAAGTCCGTTCAATGTTTCCGTATGCCGGAAGTTTACCTCTTAATGTTACTGCAAAAGGTAACTCTAGAGTTCAAGATATTTCTGTAAACATTAACGCTGATTCTTCTAATTATTTAACTTTATTAGATATAGATTTATTAAAAAATAAGTCTGCAAAATTTGCTGCAAATATGAAAATATCTGGAGATAATTTGACATTCAGTGATTCAGGAGTTTTTGCCGATAACAAATCTGTTGCATCTTTATCCGGAGGTATTTCTAAGTTAACATCTTCTCCTAAGTTAAAAATGGAAATTTCTGTGCCTGAAAATGTATCATTCCCAATACCTGGAATGGGAAATTCTAATATAACAGCAAATGGTAAAGTGTCTATCTTGGGCGATGTTGCAAATCCTCAAATGAAAGGTACTGTTACTGTTCCTGATATCTCAATAAAAGATATGGATTTTTCGATAACAAATCTTGTGGCACATTTAAATGGCGCAATCTTGAATGGTAATGCTACTGCTGATCAATTTAAATTTGGCGGTATTGTTGCCGAAAATCTTTCATCAAAAGTTGCATTGACAAATTATAATAATTTCTATTTAACAGATATAACTGCGAATGCCTTTGACGGAAAAATTAACGGAAAACTTTCATATGGCATTTCTGATACATCTATAGGTGTTGATTTCAGTGGTAAAGGTTTGGATTCTACAAAAGCTGTTTATGGTGCTGTTGGTATAAAAAATGCGCTTACAGGTGTTATGGGCTTTAATGCAAAACTTACAATGAAAGGTGTTACAGATCAAGAAATTATTCAATCAATGAAAGGTAATATCAATTTTAATATTGATGATGGTAAATTTTTAAATATTGGTCGTCTTGAAAATTTAGTAACAGCACAAAATGTTGCATCTAATTCTGTTTTAAAAGGTGTAATATCTTCACTGTCTTCTATTGGAGTGATTCAAGAGGCAGACAAATATAAATTTATTACCGGTGATATTGTAATGGGAAATGGCATTGCAAATATTACAAATATCAAAGTTGCAGGTCCATTGATGGCATATTATGTATCAGGATTATATAATATATTACCTAATACTGCTAATATTGTAATTCTTGGAAGGCTTGATTCTAAAGTTGTTTCAAGTTTAGGTGTTCTTGGTGACTTATCAGCAGAAAAAATTCTTTCATATATTCCTAAATTTGGAGCAATAACTTCAAATATTATGA
This sequence comes from bacterium, assembly GCA_014803505.1. Taxonomy (GTDB): domain Bacteria; phylum Cyanobacteriota; class Vampirovibrionia; order Gastranaerophilales; family Gastranaerophilaceae; genus Zag111. Next base: position 23,338 of record JAAVBM010000023.1, read on the forward strand.
AAAATATTACAGCTGATCCTTCTACTGAAAATACTGCACTTATCCCGAATTTAACCGGTGGCAGTACTAAATATAAGGATTTTAAAGTTGTATTTAATGGACCTGCTGAAAGTTCTACTTCTGTAAAAAGTTTCAAATGGCTTTCTCAATGTGAAATTGAAAAAATTGATGTTAAAGAAGATATTCAGAAGGCTAAGGACGCTTTAAAATCAAATATTACTAATCAAGTTGAGAGTGCAAAAACTAATGCGCAAAATATAAAAAATAATGTAAATAATATGGTAGAAAATCAAAAAAATAGAGCAGAAACTACAAAACAAAATTTTGATCAAGCAAAATCTGATTTGCAGAAAGTTAAGGAAAATTCAAAGCAAAGTGCTGAAAATTTGAAAAATATGTTTAAGAATGCGGCTCAGAATGTTCAGAAGAAAGCTCCTGAGCCGACTACTGCAGAATAATTTTTACAGTATGCACGCCAGAACCATAAGTATAAGTGTTCCGATTTGCACGGCTGTAGCCATGTTTTGAGTGAATTTATTACTGTCATAACGTTTTGCTGATTTTTGTGCATTTATTGCACTCGATATTCTTGCTAAACGTTCTGAATCGCTGTCATTTGCAAAGTTTGTTCCAAATACGCTTGATTCAATTCTGGAAAGTCTGTTACTTGTACTTTCATTTTCGAATTTAGTTTTGTATAAGGCTTTTTCTATGCTTGATAAGCTCATTTGTTTAGCAGGTTTAAATACGTTAGGAGATGATGATGAAAAATAATCGTCCTCTTGTGGAAAACTGAAATTATTATTTCTATTGTTGTACATATCATAATCAAAATCTGTCGGACCATATTGATCCAGATGGTAATTTTGATCCATTTTTCCTACAGTATCGTTGTAAAAGTTATTTTCTTGTTGATCCATCCCGTTAGCCATAAAGGTTTTAGGTTTGATTTCTGCTTTTAATCTATCTACGCGAGAAGACAAATCATCATTATCATATGATTTCCCAAAAGTTTTCTTTTCTAGGTTTGTAAGACGTGTATTCAAGTTTTGTTCTTTGAATTCCTTTTTGAAAACTTCTTTTTCTAATTCGTTAATTGTCGGGTAGTCCATTTTAGAACTTTCAGCCGGTTCTTTTGCTGTTACCCAAGAATCTTCAGGATTAGTAAAGGTATCTTCTTTAGGCTCTATTTCTTTGCCCATCTGATCTACTGATAAATCTTTTTTTAGTTTGGCAATACGTGTTTGCATTTGTTCTGATGAACTTTTACCATATACGCTTTCTTCTATTCTGTTAACGCGTTGAGTTTCAGACTCATTAGTGTAGGTAAATCCGAATAATGAATTCTCAATTTTATCTATTGTAGAGCTGTATTGACTTGCTGATACTGATGATGAGGTTAGTACTAACACTAAGAAAATAATTATTTTTTTCATAATAAAAACTCCTTAGAGTTAGAATAAGTTTTTTTTATATTCAAACCAATTCAACAAATAAGGAGTTTTAATATTTCTAATTTCGAGGCTTTTTATGTAGCCAGAAAGTATTAGTTTTTAGTTGGATGTATTATTTTTTAAATCCTTTAAAGCTTGAAGTTCTTTTTGATATGGTGATATTGATGTGACTTTTTCAATAATAGTAGGAAGTTTTTCTATTACATAATCAATTTCACTTTCTGTAGTGTAGCGGCTCAAGCTAAACCTGATACTGCCATGTATTGCAGTAAAAGGAACATTCATTGCTCTTAAAACATGACTAGGTTCTAATGAGCCTGAAGTGCAAGCTGAACCTGAAGATGCGCAAATTCCTGAATCAGATAAATGAAGTAGTATAAGTTCACCTTCAATATATTCAAAGCCGATATTTGTAGTGTTAGGAACCCTGTTTGCGACTCCTGTATTTAATCTTGCATTATATATTTTATTTAAAATATTTGATTCTAGCTTATCGCGAAGTCTTTTTACTTCAGTAAGTTCATATTTTAGTCCATCTTGAGCAAGTTCTGCAGCTTTTGCAAATCCTGCTATGTATGGAGTATTTTCAGTTCCTGCACGCTTACCTCTTTCTTGATGACCTCCGATAATCAAAGGTGTGATCATTGTTTTTGAGTTTACATATAAAGCTCCGATACCTTTTGGCGCGTGGAATTTGTGTCCGGAAATGCCTAGTAAATCAATTCCGTTTTCTTGTACATCAATTGGGATTTTTCCTGCAACTTGAACTGCGTCAACAAAGAATTTGGTATCTTTATTTTTAGACTTAATGATTTCGGAGATTTGTTTTATCGGATAGATAACACCTGTTTCGTTATTAGCCCACATAATAGAAACTAATGCTGTATCTTCATTTATAGCACATTCAAGTTCTTCCAGATTTAACTCACCGTTAGCGTTTACGCTGATGTAATCTACTTTGTATCCTTGTTTTTCTAACGCTTTGTATAGATTTAAAACACAAGGATGTTCAACTTTTGTTGTTATTATATGTTTTTTATTCTTATTATAATTTAGAACTCCGCGAATTGCTGTGTTAGCACTTTCTGAACCGCAAGAAGTAAATATAATTTCTTTTTCATCTTTTGCATTAATAAAATCTTTTATTATTCCTCTAGATTCTTTTATTATATTTGATGATTTTTTTGCAAAACTATATATGCTTGATGGGTTTGCATATTCTTCTTTAAAAAATGGAAGCATAGCTTCAAGCACGCGTTCGTCAACTTTTGTGGTTGCGTTATTGTCTAAATATATAAGATTAGTCATTTTAATTTACCTCGATAACGGTGATATCTGTTCCTAGTGAATTTTGCAGAGTTTTTTCTACAAAATTCTTCAAAGTCATAACCGAATTTTTACATCCTGAGCATTTACCTCTAAGTTTTACGTAAATACTTTTATTTTTAATATCAACGAGTTCAATATCTCCGCCATCTTTTTGAAGTTCCGGTGAAATCTGAGTTTCTATGATATTGTTAACTTTTAATATCCATTGAGTTGGAGTAAGTTTTTGTTCTTCAGATTTTTCTTTGTTGTAATAAGTGTTGATAACATCTTGAATTGCATCTTTACATCTGCCGCAAGCTCCGCCGGCTTTAGTGTAGTTAGTAACTTCTTCAACTGTTTTTAATCCGTTTTGTTTTATAGCTTCCCATATCATATTTTCTGAAATTTGGAAACATGTACAAATCATTTTTTCAGGTTTTTCAGTATTATAATGTTCATCAAGAATTTCATCTAAATCAACATATCCGTCTGCTGAATATTTTTTTAATGCATCTTCTAAAGCTTCGTAACCCATTACAGAACAGTGCATTTTTTCAGGAGGAAGTCCTCCTAGTTCATCTGCAATATCTTTATTTGTTATTTTTTTAACTTCGTCAACCGTTTTCCCGATAATCATTTCAGTTAAGATGCTTGAGCTTGCAACAGCAGAACCGCATCCAAAAGTTTGAAACTTGGCATCAGTGATGATATTATTTTCAATTTTTAAATATATTTTTAATTGGTCTCCACAGGTCAATGATCCTGCAATCCCTACAGCGTCAGCGTTATCTATAGCGCCAACATTACGAGGATTTCTGTAGTGATCCATAACCTTTTCTGAATAATCCCACATAGTATTTTCCCTTTCTTTCTAATATTATTTTAACTCAAAAATAAATAATTAAGGTTAATTTAATTATTATTTAAGGTTTTATTCGTATCAAATGTAACAAAAGATTAAGAAAAAGGGAGGAGAAATTAAAGAAAAGAAATAAAACAGCCGATAAATATAACAAGGAAACAAATGAGAAAGGACAAGACAACCAATGGGAATGAGTGCATCACAAGCAAGATTTCTTAGTTTGACCGCTCGCAAGAACAATGTTGAGTTCGAAGGGCAGCAAATTAACCAACAAAGAACAACTCTTTCCAATCAATCCGCAA
>JAAVBM010000024.1 GCA_014803505.1 bacterium
TATTCAAGAAATTTGCACCAGCTCCAATCATAACAATATTCTCAGACATATATTTTTCTAAAGCTTCTTGTAAAGTCATAGTAACTGTTTCTTTAGGTATCAGATTCTTTGAATACAACATTTTAAACATATCAAAAACTTTAACTGATTTTGAAGAGTTAATACCCTCAATATCGGCAACTCCGTATTTATTCAAAATCTTTTGCATTGTATCGTTTTCAGTTATGTTAGGAAGAGTTATATAAGCTCCTGTCGATTGTTTTATAGTCAACGCATTATTAGCAATATCAGAATAAGTTTTTGGAACCATAAGATTCGCTTTCTTCAACAATTCTTTATTATAAATAGTAATTGCACTGGTTGCATACCAAGGAATAGAATATATTTTTCCATCAGTTTTTAGAGAATTCAAAATTTCCTGATTAAATTGTTGCGTTTTACCCTGAGGAATTTCATATAATGCACCTTTATGAGCCAATGTAGCTGAGAAATCAGGGTTAAGATTTACAACATCAGGTGGATTATCACTTAGCACTGATGCTAGAGTTCTTTTTTCACCTTCAGAAAAAGGAACATCTACCCATTTAATTTTTATATTTGGATTTTCTGTTTCAAATTCTTTAATCACACCATTAATATATGGAGCAAAATCACTCATTTGAAGAGTCCAGAAAACAACTTCTTCATTTTTAGGCTTTTTGTGAAATCCGAAAAATACTCCTGTTAAAATTAAAAAAGTTGTAACAATTACGAACCAAAAATTTCTGTTCACTTAATATTCCTTTGAAAAATAGTACTATCCCTAGTATAATTATACTATGAACAATCTATTTACGGAACTTGAAAATCAAAATAAACAAATTCCTCTGGCAGAGATATTACGTCCAAAAACTATTGAAGATTTTTTAGGGCAAAGTAATGTTGTAGCTCCTAATAGTCCTATTTTGAATTTATTAAAAACAAACAGATTATTTTCTCTGATATTCTGGGGAACTCCCGGGTGCGGAAAGACGACTCTGGCAAGACTTATTGCAAGAAAAACAAATGCCAATTTTATTGAACTTTCTGCAGTAACATCCGGAGTTAAAGATATAAAAGATGCCGTTGATAAAGCAAAAGAATCATTAAGAGCTGGACAAAAAACAATTTTGTTCATCGATGAAATCCATCGTTATTCTAAAACTCAACAAGATGCACTACTGCCTCATTTAGAGAACGGAACATTATTTTTGATAGGTTCAACAACCGAAAACCCTTCATTCCAAGTTGTGCCGGCTTTATTATCAAGACTACAGGTCGTAAGATTAAATGCAATTGATGATAAAAGCATGGCTTCAATAATAAAAAAAGGCTTTGCTTATCTTGCCACAAATTATACATTGATGGAATGCGAAAGCGGAGTTCTTGATTTTATAATCAATCTTGCAAGAGGGGACGCAAGATATGCTCTTAACATCGTTGAAAATGCATATTTTGCAAGCGATCTTAGAGATAATAAAAGAATATTAACAGTAAAAATAATTGAAGAAATTTGCCAACAAAGAAATACCAGATATTCTCAACAAGAACATTACGACTGCGCTTCAGCATTTCAAAAAAGCCTTAGAGGAAGCAATCCTGACGCAGCAATTTATTATCTTGCAAAAATGATTGCAGCTGGGGAAGATCCAAGATTTATTGCCCGCAGACTTATAACTTGTGCAGCTGAAGATGTTGGAAATGCAGATCCGAATGCCTTAAATATAGCATTAAATGCATACAAAGCAGTAGAGCTTTTAGGATTACCTGAAGGAAGAATCCCTTTAGCACAAGCTGTTATTTATGTTGCAAGAGCTCCAAAATCTAATGAAGCGTGCATGGCTATAGACACAGCTCTTTCTGACATTTCACAAGGAAAAGATTTTCCGCCTCCGATGCATTTAAGAGATGCTCATTATAAAGATGCAAAAAATTACGGCTTTGGTGTTGGTTATATTTATAGTCACGATGCACCTGATGCAGAACAACAATTCATGCCCGATGAATTGATTGATAGAAAATATACTCGATAAAAATAAAAGCTTCGTTTACATACGAAGCCTTTATTTTTATAATACCTAAATATTTTAACTCGAGAATATCGTAAATGTTTTTTCAATATTCTTAGATATCAAATTTTTAACAGTATCATACTCTGTTGATAGTGAAGAAATTTCAGCATCAAGCTTTTTAGACTTCATATCAATTGAATCTTCTTTGTAAGTTAATTCAGCTTTCTTTTGGGTATACTCAGCTTCAGCTCTTGCAATAGCATCATCATCAGTTACTTCAACAAGATAACCGGTTTCATTATATCTTGTTTGATAATAATATCCATCATTATTTAATGAACTCATAGAATAGCGGCCGTTTTTAATTGCATTTGCAAGATATTCATAATCTTCAACAGTTGCATCTTCTCTCCATCCATGTTCGCAAATATTGTTATAGATTTGATCATAAAAATCTGCAAGTTTTTGTTCTTGAGATACTGATTCTGAAGTAGTTTTACCAATATACATATAATCTCTTGCATCAGTAACATATGATGTAGTATCTAAACTTTTACCAACGACAAAATTTGAATTATTTCCATTTAATGAATTGTCATAATAAGTTAAAAATGCTGATAATAAGTTAGAAAGACTTACTGCAGTATAACCGGCAGCTTGAGCAATTCTGTTATTTTGAGAAGCATTAAGAAATGCACTGTTGTCTTTCATTGAATTATCACTGTTTTTTGAACCTGTAGAAATTTTATTATCAGGTTTTAAGAATTGTTTTTTAGCCATTTCAAATGCATAATTTAAAGCTTTAGCAGATGCATCATCAACATTCAAACCAACACCTACCGGTTGGCCCATACCCAATATTTCTGCAATATATTCAAGTAAATTACTAACATTATCTGAAAACTCTTTAGCTTGTTCTTTCAAACCATTTTCGCTGTTATCTGTATTTTTTTGAATCAAAACAATATCATTAGCCAAAATATCGCCAATTGTCATATCAGCAAGATCACTTTTGTTAATAACACCATTTCTTACAACAGTAAATTTGTTTGAAATTTTACTTTCTGAGGTTTGGAAATAAGAAGAAGCATCACTATTAAAATCTAAAAGCTTATCCTTATATTTTGCAATATATTTCTCTTTATCTTGCATTAACCCTTCAAGATAAACTTTGTAATTATTTTTTGTTGTACCATCTGCCATATTATTATATTCAGATTGAGCTTTCTTGATATTATCATTTTTAACAGCTAACTCTTTTTCATATTCAATTTTAGAAATCTTTTTGTTATCTTCAGAAACTCCAGCAGATTTATTGATTTTATCTATATACAATTGAGTCCAGTCAATAGGCTGTTTACCGATTGATTCGCTCAAAATCATAGCAGATAAATCCATCGCATCAATCGATGCTTTATCCATAGGAACTGCACCCATACCTGCGCTAGAATTCCATTCTACAAATTCGACATTTGAGCTGAATTCAGATCCTTGAACATCTGCAAAATCAGTTAAATTGATAGAACCATCAGCATTTTTAACCGCCAAATAATCCTTTTGAGTAATAGCATTAGCTGAATCCTGAGTAATAATTCCTCCAGGAACAAGTGCAGCAATAAATTTATCTCTTGAATCTTGAGAACCAAATCCACCAGCTTTAGAAATACCTGCAGCTTTTGCTGCTGCTGCATATTCGGAATTCAAAACAATTGCACCAGAAGATGTTGTTATTAAATAAGGATTATAGTCATTAGCAGATGATGGAGTCATAAGAAGACCATAAGTCACACCATAATCATAAGTAACTGCATCATTCTGCCAAATAAGCTTTGTTGAATTCATAGCATTAGCATAATCAGCAGCAATGCCTGATAACTGATTTGTTATCTCAAGTTTTTGCTGAGCAATTTCTGTTGATTTATATTCACAAGCGGCTTTGCGTGCCGTTATGCCTAAAAATCTTGCTTGTGCTGTTGCCAATCCCATTTTTTAATCCTTTCGAATTATAATTATTCCTTTGCTTAACCATGTTTACGGCATTTTTCCGGAAAACTTTAGGTAATCAAAACGAGATTGTAATATTTTGTTACAAATAAACACACATAAAAAAAGAAGATGTTTCCATCTTCTTTTTCAATCTATCTATAATTTATATAATCTTTCCAATAATTATTACTTCGTGTAACGGTTTTTCCTCTAGCATTGGTTCCTCTGCCATTATCCCCAACCGGAGCAATGTTTTCAATAGGTTCATTAAACGGACAAGAGTCCAATGCAGAACCTGATCCTCGGAAAAAGCCTTTTTGACGATCCTGACTAGGATCCGGATTTCTTACTGGGACATTATTTGAAGTACCATCAGCATAAATTTTTTCAAGATTACAAGAGACAAATTGTCCTGAGTAATTCTTTGCATTTTCGATAGTATCATTATAAACCCATACTGAAGCTTGAGCGGCTGTCATTGGAATGAATCCAAAAATATCAATATTCAACTTATTTGGAGGAGATGTTCCATTGATATCTACACAAATAAGTTCATTTTCGCCATTAAAAGACCATATACGACCTTTAGAATCAGTCCAGATTCCACCATTATCACAAACTACACCGGCATAATTACCACTAAAGCGGAATGGACCTTGAGGCGCACCAGCATTTTTGTAAATATTTTTCAATTCTTGGGCAATATTGCCATTTCCAGAGTAAACATTGTCATTATAAGGAGATCCACCATGAATTCTCATCAAAATTTCACTGCCCCATTTAACAGCACCAGAGTACACATTTGCACTTTCATTAGTTTGTGCTCCACAATGAAAATTATTCTGATATACACATTTATAAGCAAAATCACCAAGATCCCCGTGCTCAAGATTTATCATTGCACCAATTTCTTTTAATTCACTATATGTTGAACGAAAACGCTGTTCTAAAACTTTTGCCCTGTAATTATATGACAATGTAGGCAAAGTTAGAGCACTAATACACCCAATCAATCCCAATGTAATAAGAATCTCTGCAAGTGTAAAACCTGATTTTTTACTAAATAAACTCACTATAAACCAATCCTCATAAACTATTCTAATAAACCTATTATAAACTATTTTATTAGTAAAGTCCAGCCTGGAAAGCAAATTATTTTATAACTTCAATAGTTTCATAATCTGTCAAATAAGGTAAGTGAGCTTCTGTAATCAATTCTCCCGGAAGTAAAATAGAAATACCAGGAGGGCATTCTGCAACAACTTCTCCTGAAAGTCTGCCTACAGCTTCATTTTTAGGAATTATTTCTTTTTCTGAAAAATACGCATCTCTCAAACTTTTTTTGATAATTGGAGTTAACATAGGCATATGTTTTTTATTCTCAAGATAATATATGTCTTTATAATCGTGAGTATCAATTTTCTTTAAACATTCTACCAAATATTCAAAATCTGAACGCTTATTTCCAATATTACTTAACAACAAAAGTCCTTCATCCGAAGCACTCTCAACTTCGATACCAAAATCAATTTCTAATATAGATTCAAGTCTTTTACCAGACAATCCATCAGCTTTAATAAATATTTTTGTAACATCAGTTTTGTATCCAAAATCAGACTTCAATTGATGAATCGTTTTCATTTTATCAATTTCAGATCTAAGATACTTCGCATTTGCGATAGCTTTTGCCAATTGTTTTTGACCACGTTTTGACTGCAAATTAGCTCTGGCAGCATCAAGACTGCCCAATAACATCAAAGACGGGCTGGTTGTATGTAAAAGCATCAATGCTCTTTCTACATCTTCTGCATTAATTTGAGAATTTTCACTAATATGCAACATAGAAGACTGACTCATACTTCCGCCGGTTTTATGTAAAGAATGAACAACAATATCTGCACCTAATTTCAATGAAGTTTCAGGTAATTTATCATTAAAATTCCACAAACAACCATGCGCCTCGTCTACAATCAAAGGGACATTGTATTTTTTACATACTGCAGAAATGGATTTGATATCAGAGACAACACCTTCATATGTTGGATTTGTAATCCATACAGCCGATACATCATTATTTTCTTTTAAAAGTTTTTCAATAGAACTGGCTTCAATATTACCCCAAAGTCCCCAATCACTAAACTTTTCAGGGATCACCCATAAAGGTTCAGCTCCTGAGATAATTAAACCTGTCAGAATTGAGCGATGGCAATTACGATTAACAATAATCTTTTGACCTTTCTTTGTCAAACCCATCGCTATAGCTAAATTTCCTATAGTAGATCCGTTCAAAAGGAAAAATGTTCTTTTTGCGCCAAAAGCTTTTGCGGCAAGTTCTTGAGCCTCTTTTATAGGTCCTGAAGCCGGAGTTAGAGTTCCAAGATTATCAAACTCATCAGTTGTATCAACCATCAAAGCTTTTTTACCAACAAGATTTCTAAACGCTGGAAGCGTACCACATCCTTTCGTATGTCCAGGAATATGAAATTGGTAAGTCGGATTGTTATAAGCAGTCTTCAACGCTTCTACAATCGGGGCTTTTACTTTTATATCAATATTCTTTTTAACTTTATTCGGCATAGCAAAAACATACAACAAAAAATTTTTAAAATCCATAAAATCTACAGCTTTTAAAAAGAAATGAAACGAAACTTAAAATTATCTAAATTATATTGGCAAAACTCAAAAAATATTCTTCAATAACATTCATTAGCATTGGTAAAATCCATACCATAATAGCTGCACCAAGAACAGGTTTAAACAAGAAACTTAATTGAAAAACGTTTACCTGTGGTGCGGTTCTGGAAATTACACCAAGAATAATATCCTGAGCCAAAGTTGCTAAAAGAATAGGTGACGCTATTTGCAACCCCATATACAAAGTATTTGATGACATTTTTATCAACAAATCCATTTTTATCAATTGAGCTAAAGGAATATGTGAAGAATACATAGGAAAGATTTCAAAACTTCTTAACAAAGCCTTAAATACCCAATAAATACCACCAAGATTGATAAATATCAAAATCCCCATTAATGATATCATTTTTGTCAAAATGGATACTTGAGCAGAAGTTGTAGGATCCAATGTAGTTGCAGATGACAAACCCATTTGCATATTTATCATTTCAGCACCACAGTCAATAGCAATAGTAACTAACTGTGCCATATAACCAATCATTGCACCTACTACAATATTTAAAACTATTGATAACATAAACGAATCACATTCAGAAAAAACTTTTTCCGGTGATAAAAATGGCACAATAAAAACAGTTACAATTAATGCCAAAGGAATTTTAACTAATGTTGGAAAATCTTTTCTATTAAATATCGGTGCGAACCTAAAAAAACCTATAAGTCTTGCAAAAACAAGTGCACCTGCCATTACGTAGGTGTTTGCCTGAGGAAATAATTTCATTATTTCTGCAAGTAGATTATCCATTATACTATCTTCCTAACATTCTCTTACTTTCAACAAGATTAGGCTTTGGCATAGGATTCTTAGAAGCCGCATTGTATTTTTCTTGTGATTTATGATCAACATACGGAACTTTGCCCGGATTTTTCATAATATCGTCAATCTTATCGATATTTTTGAACTTATCTTTCATTTCGCCTTCAAACGGAGTTGTATATTTATAATAGCTTGAATCCAGTACAAAACTTTCATTTTTTGGAACTGTATTAAAAGCCAATACAACACCTTCTTGAAACAAGTTAGTCAAAAGTCTTATAAAACCAACCCCGCCAATAACAATCACTAAAAAAACACCAAGAATTTTTGGAGCCGCAGCAATAGTTTGTTCTTGAACCTGAGTAACAGCCTGCAAAATACCTACAACAAGCCCAATACCTGCGGCAACAAGAACGCATGGCATTGAGATTGTCAACATTATCATAAAACCTTTTGCTAAATATTCTAATAAAATTTCCACAATTTTACCCTTCTAATTGTAACTTGAAACAAGCCCTTGTACTATCAATGCCCAGCCGTCAACTGCTATAAATATCAGTAATTTAAATGGCATCGAAATAATTGTAGGCGACAGCATGAACATACCTAACGCCAACAATATATTTGCAACAACTAAATCCAAAATGATAAATGGTACAAATATGATAAAACTTATTTCAAACGAAGTTTTCAATTCACTTATAATATATGCCGGTGCAATCTCCCATATGGACAATTCTTCAGGAGATGAAGGCTTTGTTTTATGGGCTAATTCAACAAAAAACGTCAAATCACTTTCTCTTGTTTGCTTTAACATAAATTCTTTTAAAGGTTTTGACCCCTCATTCAATGCTGCGACCATATCGTGATTCTTTTGATACGGCACTGAACCCATATCATACATCTTTTGAAAAGTACTTCCCATAGTATAAAACGTTAAAATTACAGATAAACCAATAATTACAATTGCCGGTGGAACTTGTTGTGTACCCATAGCAGTTTTGAGCATTGAAAACACAACTACAAACCTCAAAAAGCTTGTCATTGAACAAAACACAAAAGGTAGTAATGAAAATAATGTCATTACCACAAGCATTTGCAATACGGGATTTAAATTTTGTAATTGATCCATTATAATTTATCCTTTATAATTCATTTATTTTTTTTGCCATTTCTTTCATTGTAGAAAATCCGTGATTAACAGGTTTGTCAAAATTTAAAGTAACTGTTTTAGGAGAAAGAGTTTTGCTCTCTGTAACATGCTCTCTTGTGTCCATTTTTCTTCCTAACGGATTTTTTTCTCTTATAACATCCAAGCGAACAGGTTCTTTTTCCGGCTGAACGATAACGGGTTCAGGAACTTGTTCTTGAATCTGTTCAGGTATATATTCAACATACTTATCACGCATAAGATTAAGTTTTTGAGAAGAAACTGATGAAGTTTCATCCAGCTTTGAGAGCAGAGTTGTTCTATCAACGTCAGAAGCTATCAAAAACTTTTCACTTCCTGCTCTAACTACAAGAAGAGATTTTCTGGGATTGATATTCATAGATTCTTCAATACTCAAAAAATTAGAACTATCCTTACGGAATCCACCATTCATGAATTTTTTATAGGCAAAAACGGCAAAGAAAATTAAACCTGTCATTGCCATTGTATATACTGCGAAATTTGCTATATAACTACCCATCTATACCATATCTCCAATCAATTAATCTTAAATATTTTCGTCTTCAAGTTCGAAATCACTATAATCAAACTCTTCGTCTTCATTTTCTTCATTATCAGAATATTCTTCTTGTTCATCTGATTCTTCATTATATTCTTCTTCATCTTCCGAATAATCATCCTCATCAGGATTAGCACCAGCCTTAGATACTGAAGAACCGGAAGCTCCGGAAGCTAATACTTCATTAATTTTTACACCATATCTGTCATTAACAATAACTAACGAACCACTTGCAATAGGTTTTCCTTCAACTTTAAGCGTTACATTGTTATCATATAAAGAGGTTAGGTCAACTACAAGACCATTTTCTATATCTTTCAATTCTCCGAGAGTTATTTTTACAGCATCGAACTCAGCATACATATCGACTTCAATACTATCCCAGATATTATTATTTCCATGAGTAGCACCCATATCTTCTCCTCCGTCATTTGCTTCAGGTATAAGTAAATCCATATTTGGACTAATATTAACGTCCATTTCTTTATCATAAACAGACAGTTTCAAATGTTTAATATTACTATCTTCAAATACTACAACATCTTCTTGTTCAAGATTTTTCAAATCAAATAATGAAAATTTTGTACTTCCGACAACAACCTTCACAAAAGTTTCACTATTAGGAAAACTTTCATCCGAAAATTTTGGTACGGAAGACTCAATAATTGTCGGACTAAGTAAAGCCAAAGGTAACGATAAGATAAATTTACCGGCAGCTTTATTAAACTCATCCGTATCTTTTAAAATAAAGGTTAAATGTACAATGTCAAAATTTGAACGTTTCAACTCCGTTGCAGCAGGTTCATTCAATTTTGTTTTTATTGCGTCAAAAATATAGCTATTAAAAGTTGTTATAATCTTAGCTTCTAATTCAGATATTTTGTTTATATTAAATTTATTTTTAGATTGACCCAGAATCTTATTCAAAATAATTGAAACAGATTTATCTGTAAGCCTGAAGAACATATCATATTCCGGATTAATTTTTATTTTAGTAACAAATATAGACTCGTTATCAATAAGACAGTTTATATTCTTACTCAATCCGACAAATTTAATTTCAAAATTCTTTTCAAAAAATTCATCACAAGATTCCTGTACAAGCATAGGAAAAGTATTTTCATACCATTCGTATTCTTTACATAAATCCTTTGTTGATATTGAATTTTGAACTGTATCATTCATCATAACAACTATCCCTTGATCTATCCCCGGAAAATATGACGCACATTCCCCACATTTACAATAAAATATAAATGGAATTAATACATCAATCTTTTAATGGATATTTTTTAAAAGTCAAACAAATAAATGAAAGGCGAAACTTAAAAAAGTTTCGCCTGATTTTTGGGATTTATGTATATTTACTAAGTTAAAGTATTTAAAGCTTGTTGAGGTTGAGCTTGAAGAGCCATTATGGCTTCATCAGCAGCGGCAGCTCTTTTGGCATTTATGCCGTTATCAATCATTGCACCCAGCGCCCAACCTGCGGCAGCCAAAATAGAACCAACAATTGCTATAGGTTTGAACTTAAATAATTCCTTAAATGTACCAGTGCCCTTAGCTAACTTATAAGTTCTGGTAGCCAAAGGAGCCAATGCACCTAAACTAGCAAGAGATTTTCTCCAAAAGCTTGTTTTTGAGTAAGTATTACCATTTGCAGTCAAATCACCTTTACCATTTTGGTTTAAACAACCAATCAATTCTTCAGGAATCTCATTTGCAACAGGTACTTGAACTTGAGAGGATTCAACTTCGGTTCCACAAAACTGCGGTTGATTAACCACCGGAGATTGAGCAACTACTTGTTGATTTTGAGTTGGGGTATTAGATAAAGGAATCTGCGAGGTTTGAACTGTAGTTTGAGGATTAACTACCGCATTTGTTTTCAAAAAATCAGGCATCATCATATCATCATCATAAGTATTTGTTGAAAAAGCCTGCATTGGATTATTTTGAATATCAAATAAGTTACCTTTATTTGTATTACTACCCAATGTGTTATTATTTAACGGATTAACTAAATAATTTGCGCCTAAATTCAAGCCTGGAATTGCCCCTACCTGAGATACCATAATTAAAAACCTTTCAATATAACTAACCTTACCCAATTATATAAAGTATTTTTATGACACAAAATTGCACAATTTCTAAAAAATTTTAAATTTTGTTACAAGACCATTACCTTTACGATGATTACCTTTTATGTTATATCAAACTTATGGAAAAATCGTTCTATAACATTTACAAAACATTTTTTAAAGTCGGAACGCTTTTACTAGGCGGAGGATACGTAATTTTACCCTTACTAACATCAGAACTTGTTGATAAGAAGAAATGGATTACTGCTGACGAATTATGCGAGTTTTATGCGCTTGGTGCAAGTTTACCGGGAATTATAGCTGCGAACACCGCAATTTTCACAGGAAGAAAGCTTCTTGGCAGAACCGGAGCCATTGCTGCAATAACAGGAATAATCACTCCGGCTTTTTTAGCAATAGTATTACTTGCTTCCATTTTAAGTGAAATCGTAAATAAACCTACAGTGCAGCATATTTTCTGGGGAGTTGGAATCGGAGTTATTGTATTATTATTTCTTGCAGTAAAAGAAATGTGGCAAAAATGCGTAACCGATAAATTTGCGTTATGTGTTTATTTTGTTGCACTAACACTAGCTTTATGGGGAAAAATACCACTTGCCCTAATCATAATATTTTCACTGATTAGCGGTATAATTTACCAAAAATATGAGAATAGAAAGGAGAAAAAATAAATGAATTTATTTGTACATTTATTTTTGCAATTCTTTCATATCGGAGTATTTTCTTTTGGCGGCGGATATGCCACATTACCGTTTTTGTATGATATAGCCGAGAAATATCACTGGTACACAACAAAGCAACTTACCGATATGCTGGCAATATCTTCAATCACCCCAGGACCTGTAGGAATCAATGTTGCAACATTTGCAGGTTTCACAACATCAGGAATCCTGGGAGCTCTAATTGCAACAACAGCAATCGTTTTGCCTTCCTACATTATTGTAACAATAGTATCAAAAGTTCTTGATAAGTTCAAAACAAATCAATACATAAAAGGTGCAATAAGAGCAATTAAACCTGCGGGTTGTGCACTTTTATCAGCAGTAGGAATCAAGCTTATATTTACATCAAACTTACATTTACTCGGTACAATTTTATTTGTAACACTAATTATAACAAGCTTTATAAAAAAACAAGATCCATTATTTTATCTTGGAATTTCTGCAATTGTAGGTTTAATTCTCGGATATTTAAATTGGATTGGCGTATAAATTATGGTTTGATTAAAAACTTAATCGCTTTCCCATCTATATGTTGTTGTAATGCATATTCAAGCTGTTCAAGCGGCAGAGTTCCAGTGATAAGTTTTTCAACTTCAACCTCGCCTGACGCAATATATTCAAGAGCTTTTCTAAAATACTTAGGCGTATGATGAAAAACACTAAGCATCTTAATATCGCCATAATGCATTTTTGTTGTATCAAAAGTAACTGTAGAACCTGATTTACAACCGCCAAAGAAATGGACAGTTCCACCGGGACGTACACAATTAAAGATTTGTTCCCAAATTTCAGGAAGCCCAACACACTCAACCGCAACATCCAAACCTTTTCCTTGATTCGAAAATTCTTTAAAAATCTTTTCCGGATTCGGATATTTTTTCAAATCAATGATTTCATCAGCATGTGCAAACTCTTCAGCAGCTTTCAATTTTTGAGGATTTCTACCTGCAACAATTACCCTTGCGCCCATAAGCTTAGCAACTCTGGCAAACATCAAACCGATAGGTCCGATTCCGATAATACCAACACTGTCACCTTCTTTTACACCTGTTCGCTCAGCACCATGAACAACATTTGCAAGCGGTTCACAAAATGCAGCTTTATCAAAACTCAAATTTTGTGGAAGTATTAACATATTCTTTTTAACAATTCTTGCAGGAACTGTTATATATTCAGCGTAGGCACCATTAAGTAAATCTAAATTTTCGCAAAGATTATATTCTTCTTTTTCACAATAAAAACATTCTCCGCAAGGTGCAGAATTAGCCGCAACAACTCTATCACCGACTTTGAAATCAGTTACGCCACGTCCGACTCTATCTACAATTCCCGCAAATTCATGCCCAAATCCTGAAGGAACTTCTTTAATCAATACAGGATGTCCACGTCGAAAAGTCTTAACATCAGTACCACAAGTTAATGCAGACATAACACGAACAACAACTTCTCCTTCTTCAGGCGGTTTCACTGTCACTTCTTCGTATCTGATATCTTTTGGTCCGTAATATAATATTGCTTTCATAAAACTATAATACATCAAAAAGAAAGTTATATTGCACTAATGATATTTTTTAATTAAAATATTGCTATAAAGTACAGTTTTTAAGAAGGGATAATAATATGGCAGCAGAAAGACAAAGAGTTCAAGAACAAGATAAAATTCAAAGACGTTCCAATTTTGATCCGGTAGAAAGTAATCTTACAACCGAACAAGTCAAATTGGAAGCTTCAAGATGTTTGAACTGCAAAAATCCACGCTGCGTTCAAGGATGCCCTGTTAATATTCAAATACCTGACTTTATTAAAGCTTTAAAAGAAGATAATTTGCAAGAGGCAGGAAATGTTATCAGACAAACTAGTATGTTACCATCTGTTTGCGGCAGAGTATGTCCTCAAGAAAGACAATGTGAAGGTAACTGCGTATTAGGTATAAAAGGCGAACCTATCGCAATCGGGGCTTTAGAAAGATATGTAGGCGACAACACTGAAGCTGAAAAAACTGAAATTAAACCTTCAGGTAAAAAAGTTGCAGTTGTCGGTTCCGGATGTGCTGGTATTACAGCGGCAGCCGATCTTAGAAAAGCAGGTCATGAAGTTGTTGTATTCGAAGCTCTACATAAACTTGGCGGAGTTCTTCGCTACGGAATCCCTCCTTTCAGACTACCTAGAACTATCCTAGATAAAGAAATTACTAATCTTAAAGAAATGGGGGTTCAATTCCATACAAACGTAATCGTTGGTAAATCAATTACTTTAAAACAATTAAAAGAAGACGGTTTTGACGCAATATTTATTTGTTCAGGTGCCGGACTTCCTAAAATGATGGGAATCCCTGGTGAAAATTTGAACGGAGTATTCTCTGCTAACGAATTTCTAACCCGTGTAAACCTTATGGGAGCGGGAAGAACCGATTGTCCAACACCATTAAAAGTAGGTAAAAAAGTTGCAGTTATCGGTGGCGGTAACGTTGCCATGGATGCAGCTCGTACAGCAGTTCGTGTCGGATTTGAGGAAGTATCTATTTTATACCGTAGAACAGAAAAAGAATTACCTGCTCGCTTAGAAGAAATTCGCCACGCTAAAGAAGAAGGTGTTCAATTCAAATTCCTTCACGCCCCTGTTGAAATCCTTGAAAAAGACGGATACGTAGCAGGCATGAAATTCGAAATAATGGAACTAGGGGAACCTGATGCTTCAGGCAGAAGAAGACCTGTAGGTACCGGGGAATATGTAGTTGAAGATGTTGATACTGTTATTGTTGCATTAGGAACAGGTCCAAATCCGATTATTCAAAAATCAGCTGAAATTGAAGGCTTGGAAATCATTACTGATTCAAAAGGTTATATTTGTGTTGATGATGAAACCAGAGCAACAAATCTTCCTTGCATTTTCGCAGGCGGTGACGTTGCACCTGTTGGAGCTTCTAATGCGATTAACGCTATGGGTGCAGGTAAAAAAGCTGCTAAAGCAATCAATGATATGCTAAAATAAATATTATTAATTGCAGGAGTATTATATTGAAAAAATGTTGGAAAAAAGTTTTAGCTGCAATATTGGGAGTATATATTTCAATACTACCGGCATTTTCTCTTGATTTAGACTTGTCAGTAGATGAAGAAATTAAAAAGAAGTATGATGCTGAAAAACTTAAATATGACGCTCTCCCGCCATTACCCAAAACATCTCCAAACACTTCAACAAACAATCAAACTGCAATACCTAAAACTACACCAATTTATGATATTACAGTACCAAACGTAACCAAAGCAGATTCTAAAAATGCTTTAAAAATCGGATATGGAACAAAATTTCCGGTTCGTTCCAATCAAGTAATTTCAGATTGGTTAAAGAAAGGAAATACAGTAACTTTCACAACCACAACAGCTGTATCGAAAAGCGGAATAACAATTCCTGCAGGTACAAAATTTTATGGAGTAATAGAAGATTCCCACAGACCACAAAAAACAGGTAACGGCGGACTTGTAGTTATAAAAATGACAAGCATGACATATAACGGGCAAAATTATTCTGTTAACGCAAAAATTACCAAAGCAAATTCTAAAAAAATATTCTTAAATAACATAAAAGGTCAACGACTATATTGGAAAAACGTAGGAAAACAAATTGACAAAGGTGAAAATTTCTACAAAAAATCTCGCAAAGTATCAGCAAAATTTGCAGATAACCCAATTGGTCTAATTATAGCATCAGTACCAACAATAGTAGGAGTAGCAGGGTACACTGTAGTAACTGCAACTTCGCCTATAACTGCTATTTTCTCAACAGGCGGAAATCTTTCAATACCTTCAGGCAGTGCTTTTGAAATTAAACTTACTGATCCGGCTTATGTAAAATAAAATTATTTCTTTACAGGAACATAAACTTTAGCTAATTTACCCGATTTTGGAGTATTAAAACGAATTTCTATTCTTTCAGCTTCTTTTGGCTTGAACTCATCTTTTTGATACGCGAATAAAAATTTCATAAATTCTTTGCTATACATATTACACACCTGCCCAATTTAAAACTTCACACATATATAATAAAACATAATTTAACAAATTATTGCCAAATATACAAAAAATATGTTACAAACTTAGCAATTCTAATATTACCCTGTTGAATAAGTAATTCTGCTAATGTTTTCGAGTATCTGAAAAGTACATAATCTGGTATAAGTTTGTTTTTTAAATAAAACTTTTGTTTATTTTAAACAAAACTCACACTTAACAAGGAGGTAAAAATGTCAATTAAAAAACTAACTGTGGCAGCTGCGATTGCCGTTGGAATAGCAACGTGTTCCTTGAATTCTGCGATGGCAGCCTGCCCGTGCAATACTCCTGCACCGGAAGCTTTACCTGTAGTAACAGGCCCTGCATGCCCGGTAGCGGCTCCACAAACTTGCACAAAATGTAAGAAAACAAAAACAGACTGTGGATGTCAGAAAAAAAGCCCTTGTGCTAAAAAGAATCCATGTCCTGTAAAAACTGATTGTGGTTGTCCTGATGAAATCAGTTGCGACAAACCTGCAGTACCTTCAACTGCTTTATGCCCTCAAACAGGTAAACCTGACAGAACTGAAATGAAACAAGTTTATGGCTATCCACAAGCAGTTTATGGTACAAACAACTACGTTGGTGAACCTGCTAACTCAATTTTCTCTACAGAAACAGCTATGAGAGGTTGTCCTGCAAGCAGAATGTCTTCAAGTATCAGCGGTACTACTGTTGCTACTGACGGTCAAATTACAGGTGCTGCCAGTCAAATGCCTTGCTTAAACGAATGTCCAAATAAATATAACGGAATCACAATTGATAGAAATGAATGCAGAATGGACGGAAATTCTTGTCCTATCGATATTCAATCTGCAAATTCTATTAATGCAGTAAAGAAAACATTAATTCCTTACGAAATTCCACAACAAATTCAAAATATTACAGGTGCTGCATCTCCCATTGGCGGCTGTATGTTTCCTGATGTTCCAAACAGCCATTGGGCAGCATGCGATATCGACAAACTTGCAGTAAATGATGTTGTCGTTGGGTATCCTGACGGATATTTCAAACCTAATAAAAATATCTCTCGTGCAGAATTTGCTACTATGCTTGTTAAAGGTTTCAATTTAAACTGTGACTTGGACAAACAAACTATGTTCACAGATGTTCCTAGAAGCAATTGGGCAAATGCAGCTATCGCTAAAGCTGTTGATGAAGACTTATTAAAAGGTTACCCTAACAGAACATTCAGACCACATGCACCTGTGACTCGTGTTGAAGCATTAACTTCAATCGCAAAAGGTATGACTTGTGACATCGATAGATGCAAAGCTGATGAAATTTTAAGCAGATATGCTGATGGAAACAAAGTTCCTGATTGGGCTAGAATCCCTGTTGCAAAATCATTACAAAACGGAGCATTAAAAGATTCTCCTACACCTAATATGATTATGCCTAACAAAGATGCTTCCCGTGCAGATATTGCTTCTATGATGCAAACAGTTCGTGTAGCTTTAGGTTATGATACTAACCCTAAAACTGCTAACAATATTTGCCCTGCATGTCCTGTAGAGAAAAATGCGTTGATTGAACACGAAGAAATCGTAAAAATTCCTACATTGAAATTGTCAATGATAGACCAATTGACAGCTAAATCTTCTCACGTAGGTCAATACTTCAGAGCTAACACTTTAGAAGATATTACTATCAACGGTGTAAACTACCCTTGCGGTTCTACCGTAACAGGGCAAGTTGTAGAAGTTATTAGACCTTCAGGATGTGAAAAGGGCGCTTTAAAACTTTCATTCACTGAAATCAAAAACGGCGACTGCAAAACAAAATTACCTAAACAAATTTTGCAAGCTCAAATTAACAAATCAAAAAATGTTAACCCTGTTGCAAGATTAGTAGAAATGCCATTCACATGGGCAGGTTCTCTAGTTGGTGTTGTCGGCAGAACTGCTGGCGGTATCTTAACTAACGTTGGTAATGCTGTTGAAAACGTATCTAACGATGCTGGTTATATGTTAGGTCACGCTTTCCAAGGTCAATTTGGTGCTGCTGCTCGTAACCTTGGGGACGGTTTGTGGGAAACAGTTAAAGCTCCTGTTGACGTAACTAGAACAGCTTTATCTGGTACTATGGGCTTATTCCAAACTACAGGTGATGAATTTGCTTACCTTGTTGATCCTCGCGGATACAAAATATCTGCTGTTAATCCTAGGGAACACGTTACTATCGCTTTTGGTTGTAACGAATAGGAAGACTTGTATCTCTTCTTTTTAATAACACAACTAAAAACATAGTTGATATTCATCACCCAATAGAGGAGCGGGGGCTGTTAGCCCCCGCTCCTCATTTATTTTTATTATTATTTTAATTATTAGTGTAAGTATCTTAAATACAGATAGCCTGAACTTAATACTAATGATATAAATGTTACTAAAGCACCATATTTCATAAATCTCAAGAATGAAATTTTATGACCTTTTGAAGCTGCGGTTTCACTTACCAAAACGTTAGCTGCAGCACCAATAATTGTAAGGTTTCCGCCTAAGCAAGCACCTAATGATAATGCCCACCATAGAGCATGAACGTTACCTGTAATTGCACTAGGATTTGCAGGATTTATCAATTCTTCAATTAACGGAGCCATTGTAGCTGTATATGGAATATTATCAATAATACCTGACAAGATACCTGAAGCCCAAAGTATAATCATTGTTGCAGCATTTAAACTACCATGAGTTAATACGATTAACTGATCAGCTAAATATTTGATACCGCCATTTGCTTCAAATCCACCAATAATAATGAATAATCCAACAAAGAAGAAGATTGTTAACCATTCAACATCTCTGTAAATTTCTTTTGGTTTTTCAAATAATAACAGGAATGATGCACCTGCTACAGCAAATACAAATGCTGAAATGTGTGTAATATCGTGAGTTACAAAACCTAGAATTACACAAGCTAATGTGATTACTGAACGAATCATAAGTTTTTTATCAGTAATTGTTTTTGAATTATCAAGATTTGCAATATGCTCCATTTTTTCTGGAGTTGCTTTCAAGCTTTTTCTGAATAAGAATACCAATGTTCCAATTGCAATCATGAAAATTACAAACACTATAGGAGTAAGTTCTTTAACAAATTCCATAAAACTTAAACCTGCTCTTGTTCCGATAATTATGTTTGGAGGATCACCAATCAATGTTGCAGTTCCACCAATATTTGATGCTAATACTTCTGTAATTAAGAAAGGTACAGGATCAGTATCAAATTCTTTTGCAATAACAAAAGTTATAGGCATCATAAGAACTACAGTTGTTACGTTATCTAAGAACGCTGAAGCTACAGCTGTAAATGCAGCTAATGCAAATAACACAGTTTTAGGATGTCCTTTTGTTGCTTTTAATAAATTAAGCGCCATCCATTTAAATACACCGCTTCGGCTCGCAATATTGACAATAATCATCATACCGATAAGTAAGAAAATTACCTCAAAATCAACGTGCTCAAATACACCTTTTACATAAGTCATATTTTCAGAATCAAGATGACCTGCAAAAGGAATCAATCCTAGTAACATCGTTAAAGAAGCCCCTACCAATGCTACTACAGATTTCTGAATCTTTTCACTGGCAATAAAAATATAGGCAATTAAAAGAATTGCACCAGAAATAATCATGCCGTGAGAATGAATAAAATCTAACATTTCTCTATCTCCCTTTATACAAGGTCAATTATAGCATAAACAAAATTTCAGAATTATAATTTATGCTGAACTAATGCATAAATATCATTAAATACTACCAATACCATAAATACTATCAATAATATAAAGAAGAATGAACTTACTTTATTTATAGTTTCTTCGTCTACAGGTTTGCCTCTTAATTTTTCAATTAAAAGAAACATAAAGTGTCCGCCATCTAAAGCCGGTATTGGCAAGAAATTAACAAGAGCAAGATCTAAAGATATCATTGCAGTTAGCAATAATCCTGAGAAAAATCCGCTGTTTTGAATAACATCACCGCCAATTTTAGTAATTACAACAATTCCATGTAAGTCTTTTAACGGTACTTTACCTGTAAAGAGTTGCCACAAGCCATATACCAAAATATATGTTTGTTCCCATAAATATTGAGAACTTCCTTTTATTGCAGCAAAAACATTTTTAGTAGGAACAAGAACCTGACGAGCTTCTAATTCAATTCCTATCACACCTTTTTTATTTGGGTAAATAGATTTAAGAGTAATTTCTTTACCATCACGTAAAACAGTTGTATTAAATGGTCTGTAATTATCAGAAATCGCATACGCAACATCTTTCAAAGTTACAGTACCGTCACCAACATAAACAGTTTTATCGATCAAAGAATCTCGTAAATCTTTTTGTGCATCAGTCAGAACTTGTTGTTCATCTTTGTATAGTTTATAACCTTTAAGAGTTTCATTATCTATTTTAATTTCAGGTTCTGATTCAATTTTAGGTAGAGCTACCACAGTAAGATTTTGTATAACTTCATCTTCCTGTAATTTAGGATTTAAAGTCTTTAACTTTTCTAAATTTGTTTGAACAAATTTTTCATCAACTTTATCATCGAATTGCTTACTATTTTGAGCATATAAAGTAAAGGCATAGCTTGAATTGATATCACTACCATTAACCTTTAAAACTTTATCACCTTTTTGCATTCCGCTTTGCCAAACAGATTCGCCCTTTTCTGCAACAATATTACCAACATAAACCTGATATGTTCCTGATGGTAATTTTCCCCATACAACAGCAGTTAGGAAAACAAGAACAAATGCAGTAATAATATTAGCTATTACACCAGCTGAAATTACAACCATTCTTTGCCAAACAGGTTTGTTGATAAATCTTTCCTCTGAATCCGCAGGCAAATCAGAATCTTTTTCATCGTCAGGAAATGAAACATATCCACCCAACAAAAAAGCATGTACAAGAACTTCTACATCACCGACTTTCTTACTCCATAAAGTTGGTCCGATAGGCAAACCAAACCCGAACTTTGATACCTTAATATTAAAAGCTCGAGCGGCAAAAAAATGTCCTGCCTCGTGAACCAAAACTAAAAAACTAAGTAATAAAATCATTATAATTATTGACATAAAAATCCTCTATATATTAAATATTCATTAAAAATATTTGCTCTACAGTACTAAAACTTCAGATTATTATTTAAATTGTTTTGAAAATCTAACATCATTATTAAAGAATAATCTAATATCATCAACTGCATACTTGAGCATAGCCAATCTTTCTACACCCATACCGAACGCAAAACCTGAATATACATCAGGATCGATTCCGACACCGCGAAGTACATTCGGATCAACCATGCCTGAACCCAAGATTTCTAACCAACCTGTTCCGGAACAAGTTCTACAACCTTTACCACCACACATAATACACTGAACATCAACTTCTGCAGAAGGTTCAGTGAATGGGAAAAAGCTGCTTCTGAATCTTGTTGGTCGGCTTTCGCCAAAATATATACGAATAAATTCGTTCAAAACACCTTTCAAATCGCCAAATGTAATATTTTTATCAACATAAAGTCCTTCAATTTGGTGGAAGAAGTTATTCTTACGAGAATTCACATTTTCATTTCTATAAACTCTACCTGGTGCAATAATTCTAATTGGAGGATTTTTACCTTCCATTGCGTGAATTTGAGAACCTGAAGTTTGACTTCTCAAAACTACATTATTTGCAACATTTGTATAGAAAGTATCCTGCATATCACGTGCTGGGTGATCTTTTGGAACATTTAACATATCAAAGTTATAATATTCGGTTTCAACTTCCGGTCCAAACTCATCAGGAACAATTGAAAAACCTAAACTTTGAAATATAGAACAAATCTCATTTGTTGTAGATGTCAACGGATGAACATGTCCACGAGGAACATATTGCCCAGGTAAGGTTACATCAATACGTTCTTTTTGTAATTTTTCATTTAATTCTTTTTCATAGAATAATTGAAATTTTTCTTTTATTGCTGATTCAAGCTTTTGAGTAATATCATTTGCCAAAGATCCGATAACTTTTTTATTTTCAACAGAAAGATCTTTAAGTCCTTTTTTTATTTCATTAAATTCACCTTTACGGCTTAAATATTTGAATTTAATATCTTCTAAATCTTTCACAGTTGCAGCATTTTGAATATCCGCAGTTGCATCAGCATATATTTTTTCTAATTGTTGCTTCATTTTTATACCTCTACATATTTAAAATATCATTATATTTCTTTTCAAAACCTATAGTAGTTTTTGGTCCATGTCCCGGATAAACTTCTGTCTCCTCAGGAAGCTTAAATAAAATCTCTTTTATACTATGTGAAATTTTACCAAAATTTCCACCAGGAAAATCTGTTCTGCCTATACTTCTTTGGAAAAGAGTATCCCCTGAAAATAACTTATCTTCTACTAAATAGCACATACCGCCTTCGGTATGTCCAGGAGTAGCAATAGCTTTTATTTTTAAATTCCCAATAAAAAATTCATCACCATCTTTAACAAAATTGCTTACATTTTTAACTGCATCAACTGCTAAACCTGTAAACATCTTAATCATTTCAGGAGTAGCCTTAACTTGAGCCAAATCATCTTCCGCAACAAAAGCATCTACAGAAAATTCTTCACTAAACTTATCAACACCAAGAATATGATCGAAGTGACCATGAGTTAGAAGAATATATTTAAGCTTTACACCCAAATTCTTAATTTCATTTATCAATTCAGGACGTGCAGCTGAGCAATCAATTAAAACAGCTTCTTTAGAATCATCATCAATCAGAAGATAATTATTTGCATCAATAGGACCCTCTATATATGTTTTTAAAAGCATTGACTATCCTCTCACAAGTTCAAAGATTTTTTTACAAGTTGAGAACAATTCGCGAGCATCTTTTAAAGCTACCATATTAGGTCCGTCACAAAGAGCTTTTTCCGGATCAGGATGAACTTCAAAGAATAAAACATTTGCACCTACAGCCATTGCCGCTTTTGCTAACACAGGAACAAATCTTCTATCCCCACCAGAACAAACACCATTTGCACCAGGTAGTTGAACGCTATGAGTAGCATCAAAAACAACAGGATAACCGAATTCCTGCATAATCGGAATACCTCTGAAGTCAGTAACAAGATTATTATAACCGAATGATGTACCTCTATCAGTTAGCATAATATTACTATTTCCAGAGTCTTCAACTTTTTTAACTAAGCTGCCCATTTGTTCAGGGGCCAAAAACTGACCTTTTTTAATATTAACAATCTTACCTGTTTTTGCCGCTGCCACAAGCAAATCAGTTTGGCGGCACAAAAAGGCTGGAATTTGTAAAATATCTGCAACTTCAGCTACAGACTGAGCTTGCTCTGGAGTATGAATATCCGTAACTATAGGTAAATCGTACTTATCTTTTATCTCTTGAAGCATTGCAAGCCCTTTTTCCATCCCCGGACCTCTAAATGAAGTTATTGAAGAACGGTTAGCTTTGTCAAAAGATGATTTGAATACAAAATTTATACCCAAATCTTTTGTAATTTCTTTTAAACCTTTTGCGGTTTCATCTAAAATTTCTTGGCTTTCAATAGCACAAGGACCGGCAAGAATAGTCAATTTATCCCCACCAATCTCAAAATCCCTTAATTTAATTCTTTTAATATTTTCCATAAACAAATTATATGCAAAATATAAGAATTTTACAATAGGGAATTCCCGTCCTAATCTGTTATAACTCTTGCCGGGAAATTACTTTTTAACAAACTGTTAGCAGCTTGTTGAGCTTTTTCTCTCGAAGTATAAGCCCCGACTTGCAAAGTATAATATCCGCCAAGATTTTTAACAACAGGAGTAACTCCCAATCCAGCATCTTGAATAATAGACTTCGCAACTTCAGCTTGTTTTTCTGTCGCATAATAGCCTACAACTACTTTTGCATTAACAATTTGAGAAGGTTGTGATGGCATTTGAGTTTTCTTTTCAGGAACAGAATATGGAGCCGGAGCTGATGCTTCCTCTTTCACTTGAGCTTTTTTAGGAGATTCTTTTTCAATTTTTTGTTCTGTTTTTTGAGCATTTTTATCTGCTAATTCAGCTTCCATTTCGCCAACAGTTTTGCGATGCTGAGTAGGGAGAACAACTTTTTCATCCAACTCGGGAGAAAACATTTCCTCATCACCTTCTTTTTGACCGGAATCTTCCATCTGCAAATGTTTCAAACGATCATCAATAACAGAAGTTGAAGTTTCTTCTTCATAATTAGACAGTAATTCATTTTCGTTAGTGATAGCTACGTCAACATTTGGCGACAAAATTTTTGCGAATCCAAGAATTATCAATACTCCAATAAAAAAAACAGAAACAAATATCATTATATCTTTATTTGGACCCTTTTTAGGTTTCTTTCTGCTTTCATTATAAGAGAAGTGCGCAGTATTATCATATTTATCGATATTTTTTAACATTAAACACCTCGAACCTTTGTGCTAGCCATAACGATATCTTCAATTTCATCACTATAGCTCTTCATAATTTCTTGAGCAAACCCTTTTATATCTGTAATTCCTAAATCTGTTCGTAAAGCAGAAACTGGTATAGGCGCTCCTTCAGATTCAATATTCACACCAGTATGTATAAGAACTGAAGTTAAAGATTTTGTAGCAATAGAAACAGATAATTTTTTATCATTTACAAACAAATCATCTCCGCTTCTTTTAACAACAAATCCACGGTTTTCAAGAGCTTCTTTAATACAACACATTAATAATCTTTGCCTAAAAACACCTTCTACAAGATCAACATTAAATTGTTCTGTAATAAAGCTAAGCATATATTTACTATAAATAGGCTCATTATTTATAACGTCTTCAATATCAACCATCTCAGTAAGCTTAACTTCGCATTCACCACAAAAGGCTACAATTGCATCACCCTGAATTTTATAATTTTTATAAATCCAATGTGGAGCCAATTGAGATCCTATATATTTAACTTCATCATCTATAAAAAGTGTTTTCATCCCTTTATCCAAATAATAGTTTTATATAATGAGTATCATTATTATATTCAAGAGCATGCTTCAATCTCAAACAAGATTCGCACACCCCGCAATGTCGTTCCCCGCTTTGATAACAGCTGCGTGTTAACTCTAACGGAACACCATGCTTCAAAGCTAACATGACTATATCATTTTTAACATAATTTATCAAGGGCGCAATTACCTGAGGGTGAATTTGAGTAGAGTATTTAAATTCCTCATTAATAGAATCAATAAATTCTTGTGTATTATCAGGAAATGTTTGCCCCTCTTCTTTATTTGCTCCAATTAATATATATTCATACCCGAAAGAATCAGCATAACTGCCTGCAATATTCAAAAACAAACCATTTCTATTTGGCACCCATACAGATTTTGCCGATGACTCTAAATTATCAAGTCCTTTACCTGTCGGAACATCTTCTGAAGAAACTAATGAAGTCATAGTAATTTCTTTTAACCAATCAAGCTTTATAACTTTATGCTCCACATTATAATATTCACATATTCGCTTTGAAGTTTCGATTTCCTCAGCTACTGACTTCTGCCCATAATCAAAAGTTAAAGCCAGAGATATATTTAACTCTTCTTTTTTTAAACCTAAACTAACCAGAGAATCCAAGCCACCTGATAATAATATAATTGATTTAGTCATTTAATCCTCATCCTCATCATCATTTTCGTACTCATCAATAATAGAAACAGCTTCCATTTTCAATTTATCAGAATATTCGCTTGAAGCAATTACTTCATCTAAAATACCCCTGTCAGACATATTATATAATGCAATAAGAGCATTCTTTTTAACTTCTTCATCTTTGTCATTGATTAAACAATCCTTGATTGTTTCAAAAGCTTTTGGATTATCGCACTCCATAAGAGCTTCAATGGCATTTATTCTCACTTGCGCCGACTCATCCGAAAGTGAATTTTTCAAAGCTCTAAAAACTCTTTCATTATCTCCAAAACCCATTTTTGTTAAAGCTTCAATTGCTCGTTCTTTTAAAAACGTAAATTTATTCAGAATCCCTTGCTTCGATTCCAAAATACTTACCAAAGGATCCAAAGCTCTTGTATCCCCAAGCAATCCCAACGCAGATACAGCTGATTCTCTAAGATAAACAGACTTTTCATCCTCATCTTTTACAACATCAATTAAAGGAGCCACAGCAAATCTGTCACCAAGACGTCCCAAAGCATCAGCACAAGCAAGACGTACTTTATAGTGTTCATTTTTATTATTTAAACAATATAATAATGAAGATACAACATCAGTATTTTTTTGATTAGCAATAGCTTTAGCACACATTACGCGAACATTTATATATTTTTCTCTAATATCTTCACTAGGCGCGATTCCATTTTTCAACAAAAGAATATCAACTAAAACCTCTAAACTCGACGGGTACCTATACATATCTGTACAGCGAATTAAATACATAATTACATCAGGATTTGCAGAATTCATCAACATATAATTATATATTGATACTAATTCAAAATCAGAATACTGCTGACTTAAATCATCTATTTTAGAAATAATAACATTAGAATCAGCTTTCGAAAACAAACCACAATCCTCTGCTATTAATTTCAAATCAAGATCTGTATTCTTATTCACAATTAACCCTCTCAACTTTAAAATATATTAAAAATCTTATTTTTTCAAGGGTTTACAGATTTTATAAATTTAATAATGTTAAAGAGTGCAATTAATTGTAACGTTTTTGTAATCATGGGGCAAAAAAAAATATTCTTTGATTTAGAATAATTGTACAGTAGTTATAGACTAGATGGTGTGAAATGAACATAGACTCAATTAAAAATTACTCCACAGGCAGCATGCTCAAGCATAAACCGAAATACGGGCTTGAGAATCAACAGAAGAGTGTGGAATTGTGTGACAAAAATTTGAATAGAGGATATTACGGCGGCAGCTTTACGGGTATAAACGTAGCTGCCGCTGCAGGTTCTTTACCTCCTCATAAAGACGGTGGAGCCCTAGATAAAGTCCTCACTTTATGCGATAAACATACAGTAATCGCTCAAAATCTTGTAGCATTAGTTTTAGCAGCTGGATTTAGACCAATAGCAATTATGTCTTTACCTGGTAAAAAAGATAAAGAAGATAAAATTTATGCTTCCGGTCACTCTATAGCTTCAGGTCTGATAGGTTTCGGATTCTCAAGTATAGTTATGTATCCTCTGGGTGAAGCAGTATCTAAAACTAAAAAGAAAATTACTGATGTTGCTCGTGCTATTGAATTATCTAAGAAACCAGTAGCAGATTTAGCTAAAGAAGAATTAGATAAAATAAATAACTTAAAAGAAAAATACGGCGTAAGTGATCTTAAAGAACTTGAAAACCATCCTTGGTTCAAGAAATTTAAAGATACATTCAGCGTTAAAAAACTTGAAGATTTGGAAAGCTCTAAAGCATTTGAAAATGTTGTTAAAACTCTGAATATGGCGCCTGACGTATTTATCTTCGGTGTTGCTAAAGCAATGTTAACAATTGCTCTTATCCCACCAATCTTAAAATATGTATTTGGTATTGAAAAAGGCAAGAAAAAAGAAGTTCAACAACCAAATTTGACATCTCAAACAATGATTAAACCTGAAATGACAAAATTTGCCGGAGGAATTAACAAAACCGAAAAAGTTTCTGACATTTCAACTCAAGGAGGTGCAAAATAATGAACGTAACTTTCCAAACAAATAATTTAAATGCTCAATATAATTATAGAAACAATAACAACAATACAAAAAAATATGCTAATGTTTCTTATAATAATGCACCTTCATTTAAAGGTATTGAAGTGCCAACAAAATCAAGTCTATTATCACCTTTCAACAAAGGTATGGATAAATTGACTGATGCGATTGCAAAAAATTATACTGAAAAACTTTATACTTCAAGATTTGCAAAATATCTTGCTGATAAAACAGAAAAACTTAGCAGTGTTGTTGACCACATGCAAGTTCTTGGCTCAGTAATTATTTCAGGTATGTATATGACTCAAACATTGAGAAATCAACAACTTGATGAAGAAAGAAAGAAAACTCTTGCTATTAACCAAGGGCTTACTTTTGCGGTTTCAACTCTTGGTTCTTACTTAATTGACGGTGGTCTTAACAAAAAATGGACTGATTTAACAAATAAATACGCAATTGATAGAACTCAAGATAAAGACTTGTTAAATAAATTAACTGAATATAACGAAAAAATGAAAGGTATAGATGAAAAATTCAATAAGAAATTCAAAAAAAGAGGACTTGTTGATTACTTCAATGACAAACACGAAGTTCACTATGACCCTAAACTAGCTAAGAAAATCATCGGTATGGGTGTATTGAAGAAATTGTTAGTATTCGGAACAGTTTATAGATTCTTAGCTCCGGTTGCAGTTACTCCACTTGCAACATGGATTAGTAATGAATTCCTTCACAAAGAAGGTAACTCTAAAAAAGCATAACTGCATCATATTATATAAAAAAGAGCTCGACTATTTAAGTCGGGCTCTTTAAATATTTATAAACTAATTTATTATAATTTTTGCGGTTTGCAGAAATAAGGATTATTTTGATATTTTGCCCAGGTTAAATAAGCAATATCCCCCTTAATAGTTGTTGTTCCTGCAGGCACATATTTAATTTGTCCTGTTTTAGGATCTTTTTGTTCTGCAAATAGTTCTAATTCTTGGCGAGTAACTTCTTTAGATTTACTTTTCATTGCATCATATAATTCATCTAATTGAATAGAATTAAATGTACAGTTTAATTTATACTGTTCATCTTGAGTTTTTATAATTTCCTGATATCTGCATATACCATTTCTCCATCCAAGAATTTTTCTTGTTGTTGTAAAAGTTCTACCCTCAAATTCTGAAGATATAACTTCCTCATAAGAATCACAATCTTGGAAATTTTTAATGAATTTCGCAGAAAATTTAGAATATTGAGCCGCAAAAACGCATGCAAACCCAGTAAAAAAAGTTACAATTAGCGAAAGCATTATGACTAATGATTTTTTCATACTTATGTTCTCCCTTCAAGTCCTTCTTGCTACATTATAGCAGAAATTTTAATTTAGTAAACAATAAAGGACAATTTATTATTTTAGTTAAAATTTAAAAATCTCATTAGTTTGTATGATTACAAAATTCTAATAAATGATAATATAAAACTATACTCCTTAGAGACTAAGATACACATATCCCTAATCAACAGCTATGCACCTCAGTACATAGCTTTTTTTTATTTATATATAAAAATAACACATATCAAAACACTAAAAAACTAATCCTTAACCCAACGGAAACTTTTTACATAATTACTACCGTTAATATCTCCAAATATCTCAGCTTTAAATACTCTTAGAACATTTGATTTGTCAAAATTAGGAATCTTATTAATTTTACTTGTAGAAGTAGGATTAATTTCATTTATATTTACACCTGGAATAGCATTAAATAATCTATTCAAAGAAGAATTTCCAATTTTACCAAGCAATGTAGAAAAATTCTTGGATAAACTGCCATATATTTCCATGTCAGCGACTAACGAAGCTATATTATAACTTCCGGACAAATACATATTCAAATCTTTGCCTTTTGAATAAACTTGAATATCTTCAGCTATACCATCTTTAACCTTAACAGTACCGCTGATACTTTCAAAATTACCGGTCTTTAATGGTGTAATTAAATCAATAATACCATTTATAGATAAACCAGTAAGTCCTCCGGTAATAAGGTTACCCGCTTTCAAAAGATATTCAAGAGAACCTAATTTTGGCATTTTACCATCAGCCACCATAAAATTACCTTCACCGGAAAGCGTATTTACACAATCCACGCTTGATAAACCTTTACAAGACATCTTCATTTCACCGGTTACCAATCCGTACATTTGCCCAGGCATATCAAAGAAGTTTTCACTAATCAAAGATGCATCAGCATTATTGATTGACATTTCAGCATTACCTTCAAAAGTATTCAAATCATAAGCAATATTCCCGCCAACTATACCGTTTGCCAAATTAAAATTATAATTATTAACCCTGAATATATGATCTGAACCTAAAGACATTTGAGATTGAAAATTTGTTGCATCAGCTTTTTTAATCAAAATTTTATCAGCATTAACTGTCGCATTTTTGATAATAAGTTGTTCTGAATCAACAGCAACATCCGAAGGTTGAAGTATTTTATTTTTTGTATTATCAATATCAAAATCATTAAATGCATCTGATATTATATTCAAATTAAGTTCTTCCATTTGAACATTTGCATCTTCAATAATTATAGGAGGATTTGGCTTATTAACAATCTTAGCGGTCATAAGTATATCATTAGTTAAAATAATACCTTTAGAAGCAACATTGATAAAATCTTTTTTAAAATCAATATTTATATCTCTAATTGTTGCATCTAGAAGCGGAATATCAATACTTTTAAGATTCAAAGTACCTAAAATATGCGGAGCTGCGGA
>JAAVBM010000025.1 GCA_014803505.1 bacterium
ACGGAATTTTAAAAAGTCAGGCGACCATACTTTGGCCGCCCGACTCAACGTATCCTTTTGATTCTTTGAAATAATTAACCTTTTTATCCCGAACTCGCGTTAATAATACCACCGGCATTGGTCGCGACAGGTCGCGAACCCTACATGGGACGGTAATCCCCGCGATAGTCATTGGTAATCCCCGCGCTATCAATCCGCGTCGATCCGGCCGCCGCGAAGCAGGCCGAGGTCCCGATCCGCGTAAAAAGCGCGACCCCACAATAAAAAAGATCTGCGCCCGATCCGCGTTCCCGATCTGCGAGAATCTGCGACCTACAAAAACGAGCGACCCAATACCTCCCGCCATGTAGGGCTCGCGACCTGTCGCGACCGATGCCGCCGCGCATCAGGCCAAAAAAATTACCTCGCCAATCGCGAATTTTTTGATCGCGGATATCCGCAGATTAGGCCCGCGGATCGGGCGCAGATCTTTTAAATTTAGCCGGCGCGTGAGGCGGGGAGTATTGTGGAGGTGAAGTTGCGGAAGGGGTATAAAAAAACGGCATGCTTATCACTAAACACGCCGCCAAAACAAAATTATGAAAAACATTCAACGCTATGCTGCAAGCAGCATCTTGAGCCTCTTGTCGGATTCGAACCAACGACCCCGAGATTACAAATCACGTGCTCTGGCCAACTGAGCTAAAGAGGCAGGTGGGAGAGCGACCCACATCGCAGTGCTCAAACCATTACCCTTGCTTCGATCAAGACCTGGGGGATTCATGGCAAGCTACTCGTGTAGGACTCACCCGTTGCAAAATTACAACCTTTTTCCATACCCCACAAATTTTTCCATGTCTTTTTTACAAATTTTAACAAATTAACCCATTTTTGCTTGGTACGGATATGGTTTCGCTTTGCAAAATCCCCTTTTTTAATATTTATGCAGAAACCGGAGGGGGCTTCCCATCCGATTTCTGCATTTTCCGGATTGACAAAATGCTATTCTGCAAATAGCCGACTATGTGGAGGGCACTCAGAAGAATTATTTTGCGGGCGCCACGATTATTTCATCGATGAGGGCATGATTCGTAGTAAGATTCATATTCTCATTTTCGGGAGCGAGAAGAAGAGCGATCGCATTTACGCCATTTTCAAGACGTACGCGAATACTGTTGGTCAGACCCCAATCTGACCAGTTGGCTACTCCTCGCTGCGGCAAAACAACGGTGCCGGCTTTCTCGCCATTCACGAGCAGCGTGCGCACGGCACATTTGTTTTCGGTGTTGACGGGACCGTTGCCGTTGGCATAGCGGATCACGATGTCATACTCGCCCGCCTGCGGCACATTCACTTCCGTTTCCACACGCGGGTGCTGATGGTCGGTCTCCACATATCCGGCGCCTCTGTAACCTCCGATCTTCTCCGCAGGCTGATAAGACACTTCCGACGATGAGAGAGAAAAAGAGGAAGAAGAAGAAGCGTTCGGGACAGCCGCCTCACCCGCTGCTTTCTCTCCCGGGAGCTGAGTATGGATCTCCCGACGTGTGGAGACGGGACGCGAAGCGAACGAGGGCACACCCTCGGAGCTAACCCCCACTACCTGCCACACCGCTTCTTCGGAAGCGGGCCAGGAGGTCTGATGTGTGCGACCGGCTTCCTCTCCGTTCTTATAGACCACATACTCGCCGATATACTCTATCGGTTGCCAAGAGAGCAACAGAGGATTGAGAGAGGTCTGAGCGGTCGCCACATTTCCGGCCACAGTCGGATCCACCTCCAGCCACACTGTAGGAGTGAGCGGAGCCTTCACGTTGGGAGTATGATTCACTTCCATAGGAGCGATAGGACGACTGTTCATCTTCACTACGATATCACCTCCCCGGCGCAATGCCGATGCCGGAATGACGGCCGAGGGGTCGATTTTCTTACCATTGAGCGTAAGTTGTTCCACACGATCGCCATACCCCTCCACAGTGATATTGAGGCGAGCTCCACGGTAAGGGAAATTGGAGAGGGTGCGAGTGTCGGCCAAGACCTCCGGCACAAAGGGAGAGATACGCAGACCATCCTTCTCGAACTCTATTCCGAAGAGCACTCTCTGAGTAAGGGCCAGATTGCCCGAGAGGCTCCAGAGCATATTGGAGGAGTTGAGCTCTGTGAAGTAGTCGCCGTTGTCGACATTCAGGTTCTCTTTGTTAGTGGCGAAGAGAGCGGCCGGACGAACCACCGAACCGAGTCCTTCAAGGAAACCCTGCTCATTCCCGGCCTTTGCCTGCGCGATGGCCCAATAGAAGGCCACGAAGGGCCAGAGGGCGTTGTTGTGATAGCTCGGCATATCGGATATCTGCGGGAAGAACACGGGGGCACCCCAAGGGGTCTGAGGCATACTGCGCGACACCACCGCTACCTTCTCCGCGGGAGTGACATCATAGAACACGGCGATCGCTTCGCCGAGAGTCTCGGAGCGGGGATTGATCAGACGATTGTCATAACCGTAGGAGAACATGGCGTGATGCCCCTTGTCGTCGAGCCAGAACTTGCGGTCGATAGCCGCAGCCAAGGCTTCAGCTTTCTCATTATAGGAGGCGGCCACTTTCTTATGGCCGAGAGTCTCGGCCATCTGCGCCAGACATTTCATGGCGGCGCAATAGAGAGCGTTGGTGCCGAAAGCCTCGCTTTTGGATATATCGACAGTCTGCATCCACTTCGGATAACTCTGTTCGCGCCAATCGATGAAGGAGGTCTCCCCTTTCACGAGTCCGTCAGGGCTCATCACATTGGCCTCATCCTTCTCAAAGGATCGCAAGGCTATGGGATATACTTTCTCAAGCCACGAGCGTGAGCCCGTCACCTTATACACCTCCCATGCGGCCACCACCCATATCATGCGGTCGGTGCTGACGGGCCACGCACCGCCGGAACCGGTGTCCTGAATTATCTGCCCTTCGGGGTTTACTTTTCGAAGGAGGGATATCATCGAGGCCGCCGGCTGAAGGGCGGCCATGGAGAGGATGATGGAATAGCTCACATCGCGAGTCCATACGCCGGCCCACTCTTTGCCGGTGCGCAGGGTGGTGTCGGGTTCGACAGCGTTCACCATCTCGTCAAGGCCCATATTGTAGACAGCCTGCAGGAGAAGGTTGGAACCGGTCAGCACCGGATAGGACGAGATATCGTTGCGACGTTGCCAAGTCTGCTCCACAGGCATGAAATATCCGGGACGCCCTTTATAGTCGGATCGGATATGCTCCGGGGATACGGCCCATGCCTTGAATTCTCCCTGACGTATAGTATCGCCTGTCCAGGAATAAGTATCGGTGGCAACCACCGTACGTGGTGATGCCACAAGGGCCCCGCTCAGAGAGAGGAGCCCAAGAAGTAATGAATGTCTTACGGTCATTTCTGTCGACGCTTGTTGCCGCCGTGTCCGCGGCGTTTCTGCTTAGGGTTGGGATTATTTCGGCCACCGCCTTTGCCGTGGCGCTGTTCGAGCGGTTTGTTTGGATTACCCATATCGTCCACAAGGGCGAAATCGAGCTGCTTGCGCTCAAGGTCGGCGCGGGCCACCTGCACCTTCACACGGTCGCCGAGTGTATAGCGGTTGTGATGGGTGCGTCCTATGAGGCAATAGTTCTTCTCATCGAGGTCATAGTAGTCGTCGGCAAGATCGCGTACGGGCACGAGACCCTCGCACATATTCTCGTCGAGCTCTACATAGAAGCCCCACTCGGTCACACCGGAGATCACTCCTTCGAACACCTGACCGAGACGGTCGCGCATGAATTCCACCTGCTTATAGCGGATAGAGGCGCGCTCGGCATTGGAGGCAAGTTGCTCCATATCGGAAGAGTGCTTGCACTGGTCGTCAAGCTTATTCTTGTCGGCACTGCGGGCACCCTCGGCATACTTCGCCAGAAGGCGATGCACCATCATATCGGGGTAACGGCGTATAGGGGATGTGAAGTGGGTATAATATTCGAGAGCGAGGCCGTAGTGGCCGATATTATCGGTGGTGTAGACCGCCTTCGCCATAGAGCGGATAGCGAGCATGGAGAGCATATTCTCCTCCCCTTTCCCTTTCACATCCTTGAGGAGGCGATTGAGGCTCTTGTTGACCTCGCGCGCACGTCCGTCGGCATTGATCTTATAGCCGAAGCGGGAGGCGATCATGGAGAAATTGCTGATCTTCTCGGGATCGGGATTATCGTGGACGCGATATACAAACGATTTGGCCTTCTTACCGTTGGCCACCTTTCCGATGGATTCAGCCACGGTAAGGTTGGCGAGGAGCATGAACTCCTCGATGAGTTTATTGGCCTCTTTCGACTCTTTGAAGTAGACGCTTACGGGGCGTCCCTCCTTATCGATGTCGAAGCGCACCTCAGCACGGTCGAATTCCAGGGCACCGGCATCGTAACGACGGCGGCGCAGCTGCTGAGCAAGATCGTTGAGTACGTTAACCTCGCGTGCAAAGTCGCCCTCACCGGTCTCGATAATCTTCTGGGCCTCCTCATACGTAAAGCGGCAGTCGGAACAGATTACGGTGCGTCCGATACGATAGTTGACGACATTGGCTTTGGAATCCAACTCGAAGATAGCCGAGAATGTAAGTTTCTCCTCATTGGGACGCAGGGAGCAGATGCCGTTGGAGAGGTGCTCCGGAAGCATGGGGATAGTGCGGTCAACGAGATAGACACTCGTGGCGCGACTCTGCGCTTCCTTGTCGATTATGCTGCCGGGACGGACGTAATGGGTAACGTCGGCGATATGCACACCCACCTCCCAGTTGCCGTTGGCAAGCTGGCGGATAGAAAGGGCATCGTCAAAGTCCTTGGCATCGCGGGGGTCGATGGTAAAGGTGGTGACGCCACGGAAGTCCTCACGCTTGGCAATCTCCTCGGGAGTGATACCGGCCGTGATCTTATCAGCGGCCTTCTCCACATTCTCGGGATACTTGTAGGGAAGTCCGAACTCAGCGAGGATGGCGTGCATCTCGGCCGTATTCTCACCCTTGCGACCGAGGATATCCACTACCTCACCACGGGGGTTCTTCTCGTCATCGCGCCATACCGTGATGCGGGCAATGGCCTTGTCACCGGTCTTACCCCCCTTGAGCTTGGAGCGGGGAATAACGATATCGGCGGCAAGGAATTTGGAGTCGGTCACGAGGGCGGCATAGTTCTTCTCTACATTCAGAGTGCCGATGAATACCTGCTCCTTCGGTTCGATAATCTCGATTACCTTGGCTTCCGGTTCCTGCCCACGGCGGGAGGCGGATACCTCTACCCTCACCTTATCGCCGTTGAGGGCATGCATCGAATTGCGCTCGGCCACCATGATCTGCTCATCGTCGATTACGACAGCATTGCGGCCTGTGCTGCGACGCACGAAGTATCCGATATTCTCGGTGCCTCGGTTGGCCTTGGCCTTATAGCGACCGAGGCTCACTTCCAGGATCTCGTCGGCGGCGGTAAGCTCGTCAAGGAGATTTATAACATCGAGGCGATTGGCGGGGTGTTCCGCACCGATACCATGAGATATCTGCTTATAGTTGAACGCCTGTTTCTTTTCTTTGTCGAGGAAAGACATTATCTTTTCCTGCAACTCCTTCTTGCGCATGCGCTTGGAAGAAGTCGGGGTTGTTGCTTTTTTACTCATATATGGTTATATACTTTTTTAATTTCTGATTAAAGTGTCTATTTTTTAATATAACGCTAATGTAACGATTTTGTGGTGAGAGCTCTCCCCTATTTTTCAATTCCGGGATGAAAATGGGCATAGATGAGCATCGCTTTAGCCTTTCCAATCTCGGCGGCGATAGCATCGAGCGAGGCCTCGCGTATGCGCTTCACACTCTTGAAACGGAGCATGAGGGTTTTGGCTGTGGCAGGGCCGATACCCTTGATGGAATCAAGTTCGCTGGATACCTGTCCCTTCGAACGGCGCAACCGATGATGGGTGATTCCGAAGCGGTGGGCCTCATCTCGAAGAGCCTGCACCACCTGCAGCGACCGGCTCTTCTTATCGATATACAGCGGCAGAGTGTCACCCGGGAAATATATCTCCTCAAGACGTTTGGCGATACCGACGAGGGCCACTTCTCCCCTGATGCCCATCTCTTCGAAAGCTTCCACCGCAGCGCTGAGCTGACCTTTACCACCGTCGACAACCACCAACTGCGGGAGCGGTTCGCCTTCGGTCATCATGCGGGAGTAGCGACGATGAAGCACCTCCTTCATGGAGGCAAAGTCGTCGGGGCCTTCTACGGTCTTGATGCAGAAATGGCGATAGTCGCGCTTGCAGGGTTTTCCGTCGCGGAATACCACGCAACTGGCCACGGGGTTGGTGCCCTGGATATTGGAGTTATCGAAACATTCTATATGGCGGGGCTGAACGTTGAGCCGGAAATCACTCTTCATCTGTTCCATCAGTTTCTCCACCCCCTTCTCCGGATCCATCTTCTCGGC
>JAAVBM010000026.1 GCA_014803505.1 bacterium
AATTATTGATTCAGATGATGTGACATTAAAATCTTCCAAAATATACGAAAAAATACGTGTAGGTTACCAATTAGCAAAAGGACAGAGTTGCGACCTTAACACAATATTAGGTAAGGCTTGTATATTTGTACATAAAAGAAAGGTTAAAAATCTTTTAAAGGATATTGACAATATGATAATAGTAACCTCTCTTGGTGGAGGAATTGGATCTGGTGGAACAGTTGCATTATTACAAATTGCAAAAGAACAAAATATCAAAACAAAAGTCGTATGTTCAACTCCTTTCGAATTTGAGAGCAAAATAAGAAAATCCAATGCGAGAAATGCTTTTTTAGAAATTCGAAAGTTAACCTGTGAAGCAATTATGGCAAAAATAAAAGTAACAGAACCACAATCAATTAACCAATTATTTGATTCACTTGATGATGTTATGATGAGATTAGTATTAGATGAATTAAATAGGTGTTAAAATTCTTTAACTACAATTTTAAAATTAGGATTTTTTGATATTTCTTTCAAGACATCACCTATTTCATTATGAGGTAAATCAATCTTAGGATTTTTATAAAGTACTTGTAGTAAAAATTTTAGAGAAGAAATACTCATTTTATGTTCTTTTACAAGAGTTCTAAGACTTTGTAACCATTCTACATCATTCTGACTGTATAGACGCTTTTGAACTTGTCCAGTAGTAACTCTATGTGTACTTATTAGTTTTTCTGTATCATAGGTTCTAAGTCTATCTGGAGTGATTCCTAATATTCCGGCAACAACTCCTGTGGTAAGTAATGGTGTATCCTTTGTAAACTCGTTTTTAAATGCCATATTTTATCCTCATATCCTTTCAATGATAGTACATTATTTAACTTATGCCTATTTACATGTAGGTATTTGGTGAAATATCATGTTTATTATTTGTGCAAACCATATTTACAAATTTATGGTTTTGATATATAGTTAGCATTATTTAATTAGGAGAATAACAAATTATGGATGAGGAAAAACAACAAGGACATCAAGAATATTACGTATTAAGATTGCTTTCAGTACCAGATGATAAGAAAATTGCCTTATTACGTGAAATTAGAGAAATTAAAAAATGTGATTTAATCACGGCAAAGAATATTATCGAAACAACAAATTCAATTATTATTCATACAGAGTATAAGGAAATTGCAGAAAATTGGAGACAAAATCTGGAAAAAACAGGAGCTATTGTTGAACTTGAAAAAGTACAATCAAATGTTCCTATAACTGAGTACTGTCAAGAATCTAAAAACTCATCAAATAATATAGATTATGATATTACTAACAGGTATTTTGCACCTTCCTCAGTTGGTTGCGGATGCATTTGTTTAATTTTAGCTATTATTGGTGTTTGTGCATTTTTCCCAGCTATTGGATTGTTAAAAGATAATGATTTTGGAGCTGGAATTTTTACATTATTGATTTCTTTTGGTTCACTAGCAATAACATATTTCTGGTTTAAAAATTTGAACGAAAAACCGACATTAAATGATATCTACCAAGAAATTTATAAAGTAAAAGGGAAGATGTTATCTCTTGCGACTCAAAAATTAGGAGTTAATTTAGAAGATTGCAATGTAATAGAACCTGTAATACTTTCATTAAAAAAATCTTCGGATTCGCGTATTAGTAAATATGAAATGAATGAAGATGACAACTTTCCGTCAAATCATAGATTTGTAGTTTTATTGTTTTCTGACAACCAAGTTTTTGTATATGATTACACTTTCTCATTAATAATTAAGGAATCATATGATAGTACAAGCGAGTATTTTTATAGAGATATTGTAAATTTTAATACCGATAATACGGAAGATTCGTTGAAATTTTCAATTATAACCTCAGGTGGAACTTCATTTACTGCAGATATTTCGAAAGACGATGAAGAAAAAATCCAAAAAATGCGCCAATTACTTCGAAAGAAAAAACAAGGTTAATAGAAAGGAAAAATATGAAAAAGATATTAACAATTTTATTATTACTGGCAAGTGTTTCAACAGTTTACGCGGCAAATAACTTTGGCTATGGAATTCAATTATCTAAGAATGAGAATGATTTAGTAATTAAAAATATTATACCTAACTCTTTAGCTGAAAAAATAGGACTAAAACCTGGACAAAAAATTATTAAATTGAATGGGAAGAAAATTCAGAAATTAAAAATATCAGATATCGAAAATCTTGATAATTCTTATAAGAACTTACAATTAATCATGAGTGATAATAAACAATACAACTTAAAGCCTGAAAATGTCGATTTATTGAAATTTTATAATGATATTCAAGATACATATAATACAAATACAGCTTATCCTGTCTTCTTATACAAAACTGATAAAATTATTTTACCAACAGATATTGATAGTAAACACGTTAAATACACTAATGCTTATTTTAATTATGCCGATATAATTTCAAACAAAAATGCTAAACTTTATACTGAATTATTTAAAGTTACTCAAGAAAAGGTAGTTAAATCCATTATAGATGCTAAAAATAATCCTATGAATGAATATGCAGAACTATACAATTCTATTTATTCATCAGATACACAAAATTATGACATATACGGAAGTGCATTTAAGGATTTTCTAAGATTAGCAATATATAACGAGCAAAATAAAGAAGTAATAGCTAGACAAATATCAGAGTTCAATAGTACTCAAAGAAAGCAATATGCACAACTAGCATACAATACAAGAATCATCGCTAATTTATATAGCTATGCCAATAGAGAATTAGGTTTATATTTGATGAACAATACCATAAACGCTAATAAAACTGACAAATGGCGAGATGAATTAAAAACTCAAAATCGAATATATAACAAGATGTATAATGAATTACTTCAATCTTTATCAAAAAATAAAATAGAAATTAATAAACCTGGTCCATTATCAAATCGAGAACAAATAACGGCAGGAGTGACACCAAAAGAAAAATGGGTTGATGATAAACAAATTGTTATTTTAGCTCAAGAAAGAGGATATGATCCGAATGAAAATCCTGTAATTAAAAAGATTAATGATGCTAAAATAGCTGCACAAAAACAAAAAGAAGCTCAAGAAGCCGCTAAAAAAGCTGAAGCTGAAAAAGCAAAAAAGGCTGCAGCTGTTAAAAAGAGTACATTTTCCAGAACCGGAAACTATGCTTATGATGCAAGTAATGCTTATTCACAAGCAGTAATGGGATTATTAGATCCTGAAATTGCCAAAAAGCTTGTTAATGAAGCTATTCAATATTACTATCCTAAAAAAAATATTTCTTATGAAAATCATAGGAAATATTGTGAGGTCTTAGGTCTTAGAATAAATATATCTTTGAGTAATAATCCACAACAATTACAAAAAGATTTATATGAGTTTAACACCACATGTAAATAAAAATTATTTTAGAATAGTTAGTTTATAGTAAAAAGGAGAAAATGAAATGGAAAATCAAACATTAGAAGCAGCTGTATCAACAAGAACTTGTCCGTTTTGCGGAGAACAAATCTCTGAAACTGCACAAAAATGCAAGCACTGTGGAGAGTGGCTTATTAAAAGATATGGAAAATCTTGGGTAATAACATATC
Source organism: bacterium (assembly GCA_014803505.1). GTDB lineage: Bacteria > Cyanobacteriota > Vampirovibrionia > Gastranaerophilales > Gastranaerophilaceae > Zag111. The sequence goes on from JAAVBM010000026.1 coordinate 3,601, forward strand.
TTTTATGTAGTTTTTTTGGTGCATTAGGAATTCATAATTTTTACAATAAAAAAATTGGTATTGGTATAGCTCAATTATTAACTTTTGGAGGCTTAGGCATCTGGTGGATCATAGATTGTATTATGATTCTTTGTGACTGTTATACAGATGCTGACGGTTTAAAACTTGATAGAAAACCAACAATTGGTGGAACTGCAGTTTTTTGTGCTTTAGGATTTTTAGGAGCAGCTGGTTTTCATAGATTTTATACTAAACATATAGGACTTGCTTTTTTACAACTATTTACTTTAGGCGGCTTTGGAATTTGGACATTAATCGACTTCATAATGATTTTAACAGGCAAATTTACTGATGCGGATGGAAATTTAATTAAAGGATAGATTTATGTCAGAAAAAGAATGCCCGTTCTGTGGTGAAAAAATAAACGAAAACGCATTTAAATGTAAGTATTGTGGGGAATGGTTAAATAAAACTGTTCCTCACAGTCTATCATCTAATCAACAAACAAGTGAAAATAGCAGTTATAAAACTTGTCCATATTGCTGTAAAGAAATTCCGGTTAATGCTAAAAAATGTCAATTTTGTGGTGAGTGGATAAAGGTAAAACCTAAAAACGAAAATCAAATTTATCGTTACGCTAAAATAGCACTCGAAATTATTATAATTCTTATTGGCATTCTTCTGGAATGTATATCTGGCGGTAGTGGTGCAGGATTAGGATTTGCTTTTATTGCTGTAATCTGTTTAGAACTATATTTTTTACCAACCACGATTGCAGATAACAGAAGACATAGACATACTACCATAATATTTATTATAAATCTTTTCTTTGGGTATACTGTAATTGGTTGGGTTGCCGCACTTGTTTGGGGACTCATTGATGAACATTAATAACTAATATGTGTTTTATCCATTTGAAAATTTAATAAAAAAAGTTCTAGTTCATACTGGAACGTTCTTTCATTGAGAAATATTAAAATCGCCAAAACTATCGCCAGATAAGAGTTTTATCAACTTTGACTGGTTGTATACCTCTGTTTTTAAGGGTTGCCAGCTTGAAAAACCTCGCAAAGTGTACTATAATAAGCATGTCGAAGATGTATCCAAAAGGTGTATTGATGCAAATCACAAAAAATATAAATGACAATTCAATAAAATATTCAAGCGGATTACAGTCTATTGAAGCAATAATCGGTGATATCGCATCTGCAATTAATGAACCTGTAAGTCATAAATGCAAAAAAGTTATTCGCTACATGCAAGCATTCTTCCTTGATCTTTTCCGAGCAATCACAAGTTTTGAAGAGTTCGTTTCTTTTTTGGTGGATGCAGAATCAGAATTACACCTTTACGAGATATTAAAATTTCAAATTCCGATTTTATCAGTAATAAATATACAAAATCTAGTTAAATTACAGCCAATTTATATTGACGACATGACCTCAAATCTCCTAGTTTAATGCAGTAAATTTTACTGTATGACTTTTAATTATACCTACTAGAGGTATATTTTGTGCTACAAAAAATTTAAAATAGGAGAAATTCATGAAACAAGAAATAAGTCTTGATTTAACTAAAGAAGATATATTAAAAGGTATGCGTCATTTTGAAAAAATGTATATCAATAGAAGAGAACAAATAGATAATCTTCAACTAATTGATACCAACTTAATCGTACTTAGATCAAAAAGTTTACGAAAACATTCGAAAAAACAACTTCAAAAAATAAAAAATGCAATTCAAAAAGTCGGTTATACAAATCCGATACTGATTGATAATAAACAAAATATAATTGCAGGAGAATTACGACTTTTGGCAATGAAAGAACTTGGATACACTCAAATTCCCGCAATAATACTTGATAATCTTACTGAAGAAGAAACAGATGCCATCCGAATTCTTGACAACAGAATCGCTGAAGACAGTGAATGGAACTACGAAAACTTAAAAGAAAAAATCGAAAAGTTACTTAGTTTCGATTATACCTTTGAAGATTTAGCTTTTGATACAGTTGACTACGATAACATATTTCTTCTAGAGAATACAAATGAAAATAAAGTCCACAACTCAGATAAAGAAGATGATAGTTGGCTTGATGCTAACATTCCCAAACGAGTAAAATTCGGAGATTTATGGCGACTTGGAGACCATTTTGTTCTTTGCGGAGATTCTTTACTTGTAAAATCATTTGAACTTCTTATGCAGGGTGAACTTGCTCAAATAGTCATAACAGATCCACCATATAACTGCAAAATAAAAGGACATGTTTGCGGACTTGGTAAAACTCAGCACGAAGAATTTGCTATGGCTTCAGGCGAGATGAGTGATAAGGAATTTGCTGAATTTATTTCAAAATTTATGCAAAATCTTGTTAAATTTTCGATTGACGGTTCGCTTCATTACCTGTATATGGACTGGGCAAGGTTGAATACTTTACTTAATCAGGGTAAAAAGCATTACACTGAACTCAAAAATATTGCCATTTGGAATAAAGGCATCGGTGGTATGGGTACTATGTATAGAAGCCAACACGAAATGGTTCCGATATTCAAAAACGGGAAAGCCAAGCATCAAAATCATATTCAGCTCGGTAAAAACGGAAGATATCGCACAAATGTTTGGGGGTATGATGGAATTAGAGCTACCAATCCTGCATCTTTGGAGCTTTTAAAACTCCATCCAACTGTGAAACCCGTTCCAATGCTTCATGACATCTTGTTAGATGCGTCATCTAAAAACGAAATCGTTTTAGATTGTTTCGGTGGCTCGGGTTCAACATTACTTGCCGCAGAACGCTGTAAACGTAGAGCCAGATTAATTGAAATTAGTCCAAGATATGTAGATGTTATAATTTTCCGTTGGGAAAAAGAAACCGGTAAAACAGCTAAATTGATGAAAAACGTTGTGGAGGTACAAGATGGAGAATAATAAATCTAATTTGGATAAGGCGATTGAGGCTATGCACGCTGAAAAAGAGGCTAACTTGCAAAAATCGAAAGATTATGAAGTTGGTTACGGCAAACCTCCAAAAAATACACGATTCAAAAAAGGTCAATCCGGTAACAGATTAGGACGTAAGAAAAAAATTATACCAATATCTCTGGAAGAGGCTATAAAACTTGAACTAAATAAAGAAATGACCTTAACAAATAAAGACGGTGTAAAAGAGAAAATCTCTTACTATAACTTACTTGCTAGGAGTTTAGTTCAAGACGCAATAAAAAATGACGGTCCATCAAGAAAAATTATCATACAGTCTAAGAATATATTTAAATGTAATATTCCAGAGGCAATTAAATTCATTGATGAGCGAAATAATCCCGTTGAAGTGGATGAAATATCTGATGAACGCAGGCAAGAAATTAAAGAATTACTCTGTCATATGCTTGATAAAAAATTAAAAGAAGAAGAGTCTTAAAGTTCCTGCATAACATTCAAAATCCCGATTCTATTTAAGAATCGGGATTTTACTGATCTTTCATAAATATGTTATAATGACGTAAAATTAAAGGATAACGACACAAAAATTCAGATATTCGGAATTTCCGAACACCTGCCTATATGATCAAATAGAAAGTCATAAAATGAAAAATTTAAAATTTATAATACTTATTATTTTATTTATCTTGCTAGGTTGTTATAGTGTTTTTATTGAGCCTAACAAACTTGATGTTAATCATTATAAAATTCAAGATGCTCAACTCAAAGGTTTGAAAATAGTTTTTGCAAGTGATTTTCATATAAAACCTTATCAACAAAAAAGACTTGATAAAGTAGTTGAATTAATTAATGCTGAAAATCCTGATTTAGTTTTATCTGTTGGAGATTTTGTTTCGGGGCATAATAAAAAAATAACAATGCCGATTGAAGATATTGCAAAAGGATTAGGTAAAGTTAAATCAAAATACGGTTTTTATACAACGCTCGGAAATCACGATATTTGGCAAGACTCTGAAAAAATAACAAAAGCTTTAAAAAATAACGGTATAAAAGTTCTTGCAAATGAAAATGTTTCAATTCAGTTAAATGACCAGAAAATTTATATTGCAGGTGTTGAAGATTTTATGACAGGTAAACCTGATATTTATAAAGCATTGGATGGAACAAAATCTCCCACAATTTTACTTACACATTCTCCGGATATGTTTGTGAAAGTTCCTGAAGGTATAAATCTGACATTAGCTGGGCATACTCATGGCGGACAGATAAGAATACCATTTATTGGTCCAATTTTTACTGCCTCAAAATTTGGTGATAAGTATTCAAAAGGTTTAATTGAAGAAAACGAGAGAAAGCTAATTACGACAACTGGTATTGGTACAAGTATATTACCTATACGTTTTAATTGTTTACCTGAAATTGTTGTTATTGAATTTTAACCTGTTTAAACTTGAAAATTCCCTGCTTTTGTAAGAACAGGGAATTTGAACTAAAAGTCTTTCACAGAGAGCATTTCTAATCCCAAAAACTTGCAAAACTTACCAATTTTCCCTGTTTTTGGATTTAGCAGGGAATTTTCAAAATAGGCATATTTAAACATTCTTTTGGGAAAAAAGGACTACTTTTATTTGCCGAAAGAGAATTTGGGTGCAAGTTGGACTAAATTCTCCAAAAATCAGAGTAAGCAAATTCTCTTTAATTGGCGAAATCACGCACGGTGCGGGGAATTTGGCATTAAAAAAGAGGCTATCGTAAGCCTCTGTATTTTAATGGTGGAGATAATCGGAAGCAAAACAATGTCCAAGATTTCCCCATTATGTATTTTATCCTATTTATAGTATTGCTCTAGATTTCAATAATATCAAGTCTTTTCAGTATAAAGTTATCAATCGAACACAATATTTGTTAAGTAAAATTTTACAATATTTTTGTAAATTTTATTATTTTTTATTGATTGAATTCAACTCAAACCATGATGAAGCTTGGGTTTCCACTGTCAATTAGGCACTTGACCTCCGTAAAAACACGGACTTGTAGGCTATTGTAAGAATTTTTATAATATGAATGTTTAAAAATTTACATTACAGGAGAAATATAAATGGCAAAATTAAAAGAAAAAATTTTACAAGCACTACGAAATGACAGTAAATTAGAAGTTACCTTAGACGAAGTGTCACAATCACAAGAAAATCTATTAAAAAATCATTCAAATCCAGTATTCAGTAATAAAGATAAAAATAAAATTTTGAAAGGGTATACAGATTTACAAGATATTGGTAAATCCCTATATAGATATAACTCTTTGCAAGAACATAATTATATAAATGATGCACAAGAAGAAAAAGAAGATATTAAAAATAAAGTTCTGAAAACAGGAATAACTTATAACAAATATATTTGGCATTCTGAAAATAGCGAACATACTTGTGATAAATGTAAAGAATTAGATGGACAAGTTTTTGATTTTTATGATGAAGTCCCCGAACGACCACATCCAAATTGCAGATGTACTGTGGAAATTGTAGAAGATTTGAATAATAAAACTGAAGATAATGACAATACAAATAAAATTCCACCTCAAAGTCCAAATCACCAACCAGAACAAGAATCACCACAGCAACCTACCCCTCAGAATCCATCTCAAACTAAAATACAAGCTTGGATAAAACCTTGTAATGGACCTATTACAAGTGGCTATGGCAAACGAGTTTCACCTGTACCAGGAGCTAGTAGTTATCATAATGGCTGGGACATTGGAGTTCCTATTGGAACATCTGTAAGTACAATAGCCGATGGAAAAGTAATTGCAGTTGGTCCTGCTAGAGGATATGGAAACTGGGTTGTGATAGATCATGGAATAATAAATGGTACTAGAGTTACTAGTGAATATGGACATCTTTCGTCTTGGAATGTATCATATGGTCAAGTGGTTAAACAAGGGCAAGTTATCGCAAAATCTGGTAATACAGGATATTCTTCAGGACCTCATTTGCATATAACAATAAGAGAAGGAAATTTCCAAGGAACAGCAGTAAATCCAAGTAAATATATAAAAGTTAATTTTTAATATTTTTTATAAAACCAAAATAGTTATCTTTATTAGGATTATTTATTTCTTTTCTTAGATTCTCAAAATAATCCATATTGAAATTAGGAATTATAGAGGGGTTGTTGTCATAATACACCCCTTTGTAATTGTATTGAAATGAAATTGGTCTTGAATTTTCATATTTATACTCACCAACAGCACATAAAAAACCCTTATATTGAGCTTCAAAGAACTTATGTTTAGGAGAATATTTTGTTGATGATATAATATGTGTTATATAGCCTTCACCATACGGACATTTTATATTTTCCAAATCTCCACCTGGATCCAATTCTTCCATAACATCAATAGAATAAGTATTCGATTTTCTGTTATAATAGTAAGAATTTAAATCATAATCTAAGTATCCACCATTTACAAATTTTGTATTATTAATTTTATTTGGAAAATACTTTTCACACGCAAGACAATATGCAGATAAAAACACGATATTTAACAAAAGTAACAAAAATATTTTTTTCATAATACATATTATAACATCAAATAAATTTTATAAAATCTATTCGCTCGGGATATTAAAAGTCAAACAAATGTCCAATATGGCTCAAATGTATGCTATAACAGGATTACAAAAAGGACTACTTTTATTTGCCGAAAGAGAATTTGGGTGCAAGTGGGGTTAAATTCTCTGAAAATCAGAGTAAGCAAATTCTCTTTAATTAGCGGAAGCCCCCACAGTGCGGGAAATTTGGCACTAAAAAAGAGGCTGTCGTAAGCCTCTGTATTTTAATGGTGGAGATGAAAATAGTAGAACTAATGTCCAAGATTTCCCCATTATGTATTTTATCCTATTTATAGTATTGCTCTATATTTCAATAATATCAAGGCTTTTCAGTGTAAAGTTATCAATTGAACACAGTATTTGTTAAGCAAAATTTTTACATTTTTTTTTGTAAATTTTATTATTTTTGTTAATTAAATTAGGTTCTAACCATGATATACCTTGTCTTTCCATGTCAATTACCCTTTTGAGTTACGTAAAAATACGGACTTGTAGGCTATTGTAAGAATTTTTATAATGTGAATGTTTCTTAATACTTAAACCACAGAGGAGATTTTATGTCTAAATATTTAAAATTCATGAATACACCGCAAGGAGTACAGCAAATTTTTACTCGTGAAAAAATAGAAAATATGTCAGGAGATGAATTTGAAAAATATGAAAAAAGAATTCACTCACAATTGAACACAATTGGAATTCCTTCTAATAGTGAACTTGCTTATGAAAATCAAGGTAAAATTTTCATTTGGCATACAATAGGAGATGGAAGAGTTTGTGGTAATTGTGAATCTATGGAAGGAAAAATTTTTGAAAATATGGCTGATATTCCAGATGATTTACATCCAAATTGCAGATGTTTTATTGAAGAAATTGATTTAAAAACTGTTTAGTTGATATAATAATTTTATGAAAAAGTTTTTCTTTTTAATTTTAATTGCAATTTATGTTCCAAGCCTTGCTCATGCTAAACAGCTTTTACCGGATATTATTGAAAATAATACAATAACTATTACTGCTCAAAAAACAGGAGAGTTAGGTAAAAACTATTTCTATTGTTCAAATGGAAATAAATGTTCAACAGAGCAAGTTGTCAGAGAATATTATAAAAATAATGGTTATAATATTATGCGTGCGGAGTATTCATTTTGGAAAGGAATATTTGTTTTAACATTTTTAGATGAATTATATCCGCATACGATAAATACAAAAACAGATAATAAATTTTTTGATATTCCTGTTGTAAATGTTTCAGACTTTGACATCCAAACAAAATATAAGTATATAAGAAAAGCTAATTTGCAAGAATTTGTAAATGGTCAAATAAAAAAGCACGAAAACAGTTCATATATTCGTTGGTTAGATGAATGGGAAATAGAAGGTTATAAAAATCCAATAGAATATTTTAAATTACCTATTGTTCAAAATTTTCTGACAAAAATTGATAATAAAACTTTTTGTACTGTTATTAGTCATATATTAGAGCTTGAGGATAAAAATCCTATAGGTACACCTGATTACATTGTATGGAATAATAAAGAAATGATTTTTGTCGAAGTCAAACGCAAAAATGAAAAATTAAGTCCCGAGCAAATCGAATGGGGAGAATATTTAACAAAAAATAAAATACCATACAAAATTATACGTGTTATAGAAAAATAGACAAATTTTGTAAAATCTATTCGCTCGGGATATTAAAAGTCAAACAAATGTCCAAGATGGCTCAAATGCATACTATGACAGGATTACAAAAAGGACTACTTTTATTTGCCGAAAGAGAATTTTGGTGCAAGTGGGGTTAAATTCTTTGAAAATCGGACTAGAGAAATTCTCTTTATTTGGTGGAAGCCCCCACGGTGCGGGGAAATTAGCATTAAAAAAGAGGCTGTCGTAAGCCTCTGTATTTTAATGGTGGAGACGGTGGGAGTCGAACCCACGTCCAAAATGGATCAAAATAAATCTCTACGTGTGTAGTTACTTATTCGCTCAACTAACTAGGGAAAGCACAAAACCCAATATGTTAGTCCTAGGTTTTATTTGAAGGAAACTCTAAACCTTTAACGGTTATCTTGATGCAATTACCGCTAATCATTGCACTGCGTCTTGCATAATGGACCCATAAAATCGGCAAGCTGGACTCTATGAGTAGCTATCTAGCGACTAAGCTGCTAAAGCTGCTGCTCTAGAGAAGTCTGCTTTAATTACATTGTTAGCATTTAATTTGTTTTGCTCGTTGATAAGCGGGAACAGCGCCCGCACACGCAACCTATTTTCACCAAACATCCTGTCAAATCCAAAACGTCCCCATGAATGTTTTATTGTAGTGTTGTTAATGTTCTGTATTCCGTATTATATTACTATTTTAGTTTTTTTTCAACTATACTTTATAAAAAATTTCGTATCAAATGTAACAAAAGATTAAGAAAAGGAGAGGAGAAATTAAAGAAATAAAAGAAAACAGCCGATAAATATAACAAGGAAACAAATGAGAAAGGACAAGACAACTAATGGGAATGAGTGCATCACAAGCAAGATTTCTTAGTTTGACCGCTCGCAAGAACAATGTTGAGTTCGAAGGGCAGCAAATTAACCAACAAAGAACAACTCTTTCCAATCAATCCGCAA
>JAAVBM010000027.1 GCA_014803505.1 bacterium
AACCATACTCACCACTTTTATATGGTTTTACAGTATTATATTTATTTTTACTACATCTATATACATCTGATTTTTGCCCGGTTAAAATAAATGTAGCATCGTACTGATATCCACCACCTAGATAATCTTTGTCATTAAGATGGTTAGTAGAAGCCTCTGCTGTATAAGATTCTGAACGGCTATCGATACCCAAATTTTGTTTTGTAACAACCATTTCTGCTCTATAATTCTCCATAGCAATTTCAAGAGCAATAACCTCTAAATCACCGTTAGAATATGATTTGCCGGCATTAGCAATCGCTTTTTGTAAAGCATCAGATGTAATATGATAGACTCCGGTTATTTCACAGCCATCACCTTTGCCTTCACGAATATACTGATTACGAACTGCCACAGCTCCGGGCAAAGTTACAGTAATAGAACCATCTTTATTTTGTTTTATGTTTTTCTTGAATATAGCTTGTCCATCTTCGGTATTTCTTATTGAATTTATTGCTGCAAGCAAATAACAATCACCACGTTTTCCTTGTTTTGCTCCGCTAATTTCACCATCAATAGTATTCAATCCTGATAAATGTGAAGCTAAGAGACCTGATAAACCTAATCTCAAAGGTTGAACATGAGTAGAAACACTCCCAGGACCAACAATTCTTGTATTTCCTTCTCTTGGTCCCATTGTATAATTATATTCATTCTTCTTAGTTTTACTAGGCTTAACCTTTCCTCCAATAGGAATAGGAACTCTAGTAGGTTTTGCTTTTGTAGGCTTTGCTTTATCAGTTTTACCTGCGTTATCTGTCTTAGTAGTTTTTTCACTCTGTTCGCCGCGTGTTGAATAATGCTTTACAGTATCCACAAGTTCTTTAGGGATTTCACTCACCATCTCATACCTCACTCATTTTATAATGCGATATACAATATATAAAAATTATATATCTTCTTATTTGATAAATGTCTTTTGGAAATTTACAAATGTTAATATTAAATAAATTTAATATTTTGACAAAAAATATTTTTTTTTTAACTTAATTCTGCTATAGTTTATGAAAAAGCTATGAACGTAGTAATTTAAATAAAAAGGAAAAAGATGACAAGTACATTAAACAAGTCGCAAGAAACATTACTCAAATCACAAAAAATGTATGTTTCAACTCCAATTAACAGAGTTCAGGAAGTAGAATTAAGATTAAATAAGATTTTTAAAGAAGAGTTAGAATCCAAAGAGTCAATTTTAGTTAGTTATAAACAAGAAATAATTTCAAAATTAGCAAGATTTATTCTTGGACACGTTAACCGTTCCGCATCAATTGGTATCGCTGGAGAAACTGCAAGCGGTAAATCAACAATTACACTTGATATTATTGATACTATTAAATCTTTTGCTACAGAATTTGAAATTGAAAATGCAATAACAAGAGTTAATACAGATGATTATTACTACGATCGTTCAGAAATGGTTAAAGCTGCAGGAAGTTTTGCCGCGTTTGCTAAAAACTATGATTTAGACGTACCTCAAGCTCTTGAATTAGAACTTATGAAAAAACATATCCAAGAACTTCAAGCCGGAAAATCTGTTTATCTTCCAAAATATGATATGTCTGGTACTGCTATTAGATATGATAATCATACACTTGCTAATCCTTCCGGAATTATTATTTCAGAAGGATTATTTACGCTTACAGATAAAGTTAGAGATGCTTTCGATTTTAAAATTTATGTAGATGTTAGAGAAAATGTTCAAAAAGAAAGATTCTTTGTTCGCGCAAACGAAAGAGGTTTAGGCGAATCTGCTAAGTCTATCTATAAAAATGCTTCACAAAAAGCCGAAATTTATATCAGACCTTGCAAAAAAGATGCCGATATCGTTCTTTCAGGAGAAGCCGTAAGAGCAAGATATAAAGCTTTCTTAAACAAATTGATTTCTATTGTTCAACAGGAAAATTTCCGAAGCAAAGAAATTTCAGCTTTATAAATTTATAACCTATTAAACAGTTCATTAGCCTGATGTTTGATGCAAATATATCATAATTAGGTTAGAATATCTCTGTTAGTAAGAGAGGTAACTTATGCTTGTAGAATTAAATAATGAAAACTTTGAAACCGAAGCTTGTCACGGCTTAAAATTAGTTGAATTTTATACAACTTGGTGTACTTATTGCCGAAATCAAAGAATTGAATTAGACGCATTAAAAGATTCTGATATGTGGATTGGTCTTGTAGATGCAGAAGAATCTGCAGATTTAGCAGTAAAATATGGCATCAAAGGTTTTCCGACTTTTGTACTACTAAAAGACGGAGAAAAAGTTGCTGAATTTGTAGGCTTCCACGAAAAATCAAAACTTCTTGATAAATTAATGGCTTATATCAATTAAATTCTTTCCAAATCATTATTTATCAAATAAACTTCACCACTGTCGTGATCAAAGTGACATTTTGCAATATATAAATCCCCTTGCTCTACATGAGATTTAATAATTGATGAATGATTCATAAGATAATCTTCAACCCAAACAGTATGTTTACGAGCAAATTTATTATTGCATTCCATCTGACCTGCATGATCAATTACAGGATAAACGCACTTAAGAATGGATTGAAAATGTTCAGTCATCTCCGGATAGTGTGAATTTGCGTAATTCATAACTCCGCAATCATCGTGCCCAAGTAAAATTATAAGAGGTACGTGCAATTTTTTCACTGCATATTCCAAACTTTCCCTGACATTAGGACCGACAGTAATCCCAGCCACACGGACAACAAAAAGTTCTCCAATCCCGCAATCAAAGATAATTTCAGGAACAACACGAGAATCTGAACAACTCAATACACAAGCATATGGTTCTTGATATAATGCAAGTTTTTGCAATGTTGAAAGACACATATTTTTTGCTGTTGGTGTTCCTTTTATAAAATTTTTATTTCCAGTTAATAGTTTTTCTAATTCTTGTTTCGCTTTTTGAGGTATATTATCCGGTAAATTCATTCACTCCTCCTTCTATTGATATATACTTGCAGAACTTCCTTTTGTTCCACGTTTAATTATAATTTTCTTGTCAATTCGGTTGCGTAATTCTCCAACGTGAGAAATTATCCCTACAATCCTATTTCCGTCAGCAAGACTATATAATGTATTCATAGCCTGTTCTAAGGATTCTTCATCCAATGAGCCAAAACCTTCATCCACAAACATTGCATCAATTTTTATTCCACCTGAATAATTTTGAACAACATCAGACAAACCTAAAGCCATCGCAAGAGCAGCTTTAAAGGACTCGCCACCCGACAAAGTACTTACACTTCTATATTTTCCGGTATGATAATCAAAAACATACAAATCCAATCCGACTTTTGCAAGCCCTTTTCTTTCCGCTTTTCGTTCAAGACGATATTGGAAATTTGTCATTTGACCGAATCTTTTATTTGCCTCTTGAATTATCATATCAAAATATGCAGACTGAATATATTGTTCAAAAGTCATCCTGATAGAACCGCTAAGCTTACCATTTGCAGTATCAGAAAGAATTTGCAGAACTTTTAATTCCTGCTCTGATTCAATTAAATTCCGTTTAGTTTTTTCTATATTACTATTTAATTCAGTATTCATAGAATATCTGGTTTTAATTTCGTCAATTGAAATTTGAAGTTTTGATTCTTGTTCTTTTAAAACAGTTATCTGTTCATTGAGATTATCTAAATTTAACTTAGGAGCTTTCTTTAACTGTTTTTTCAAAGTTTCAAGACTGCTCTTCTTGGTTATAATTTCTTTATCCAAATTTTCTTTAGCTTGTTTTAGTTTCTCAAAATTTGTATCGAAATCATTTTTTAACAATATTTTTTCTTGCAAAATATTCTGTGCAGTTTGCGAATCCTTATATTCTAATTTTGAAGAAATAGCAGTAATTTTAGCAGAATTTTCAGTGATTATTTTCTCATATTTTGACTTATTTTCGACAAATTCTTTATACAAATTTTCATTTTTAATTAGAGAAGCTTCCAAGTTCTTGAGAGATTCTTCCAATGTATTTTTCAAACTTACTTTCTTCTCTAAAACTTGAATATTCTCACTTACAACTTTAATTTCCTGCTCTAATTTCAAAACTTTATTATCAACTTCAGTATCAATATTAGCAATATTTGCTGAAGGCAACAATTTTGAAAAAGATTTAGCAACAGATTTATCAGAAGTTTCAATTTCACTTTGTAACTTTACAGCAACTTGAGTAGTTTTATCCAAAATTTCCTTTGATTTTTCCAGAGCCTTTTGAGCTTGTTCAACAACAGATTTGGTAACCGATTCCACATTTTTCTTACATGCCGGACTCGGATGTTCAACAGAACCACAAACAGGACAAGGAACATTTGGAGATAAAGTTGTTGCAAGAATCCCTGCCTGTCCTTCTATAAATAAAGTATACAAGCGTGAATACTCGGTATTTTTTTCTGTCCAATCTTTGTTTAATTCGATAATATCATTTTGAATATTTTTTAATTCTTGTTTATTCTTATTTATTTCAGATATTGCAGTTTTTATTTCAAGAATTTTTTCTAATTCGTCTTCCAGCTTTTGTTTCAAAGTTACTTCTTTAGTATGCGTAACTTCAACAGTTTTAAGCTCCTCCAATTCTTTTTTTACAGCAGTAATAGAAGACTTATTTTCATCTATTTCTTTGTCCTTATTTTGAATTTCTGCTTCATTATTCAAATTTTTATCATTATATTCTGTCAAAATATCCTCGAATGTTTTAAGTTCAAGATACTTTGGCAAATCAGATTCCAACTTAGAAATTTCGAGCTTTAATTTTTCTTGAGCAGGAAGTTGTTTTTCTAAGCGTTCATATTTTTCTAAATGAATTTTATATTCCAGTTCAATTTCAGGCAAAATAACTCGTTCAACATTAAGAATTTCTGACTTGATTTTCTCAATATTTTCGGCAGAACCCAAATCCTTGTTCAAATTTTCTAAATCTTTTTTTACAGATTTTTTATTTTTTTCAAAAAGTTTCAAATCCGTTTCATCTTTTTTCAACTGATTTTTCAGCAATTCTGTCAAAGATTCCATATTATAAACATTTTTAGAAGAAACAACGGATTCAATTTCATTAGTTAAATCAGAATTATCCTCTGATGAAATCTGCTCAATAAATTGTATTAGACGCTCTTTCAATTTCAAAAATTCAATATTTTTACTCGAAAACTTTTCACTCAATTTCTTTTCGAATTGTTGTAGATTTGATGTCGAAAAAATATTTCTAAAAATTTCAACACGATCAGAAGTTTCGGCATTAAGTAATTTTTGGAACTCACCTTGAGCAATCATAACAATTTGAGAAAACTGTTTTTTATTTAGCCCGATAAGCTTTTCAATTTCTTCTGCGGTTTCTTTTTCTTTTGTATAAACTTTTCCATTTGGCAGAGTGAATTCAACTTCCGAATTATGATCATCCGTTTTAGGAGAACGCTTTATTGTATAAATTTCGCCTCTACACAAAAACGTTAATATAACATAAGTTTTATTTTTTTTATCAGCAAAATCACTGCGAAGACTTTTACTTTTGCGATATTCTCCACTGGCCTCACCATATAATGCAAACTTTATCGCATCGAATATTGTAGTTTTACCTGCTCCCGTATCACCGGTTATCAAATATAAACCGGATTCTCCAAGAGTATTTAACGGAATTTCAACCCTTTCGGCATACGGACCAAAAGCATTCATAACAAGATTTAAAGGCTTCATTTTTCACCTCCGAGAACGCTTTCTAACAATTCCAAAACTATCTCTTCTTCTTTTTTATCCATTTCTGATCCTGTTTGTTTCTCATAAAAATCTGAAAAATGTTCAAACAAACTTTTTTCCTTTAATTCTTTCAAATTCTTTGCTTGAGATAACCCAGAACCAAATTGTTCAAAATCTAACTTCATTATATTAGGAAAAACGGCTTCCAATTTAACTTTCGCATCAATTACACTAACATCAGTCAACGTAATATGCATATAATCCTCACTTTTCTCCATATTCAAAAGTTCGTCCAAATTACCACGGATTTCTTTCATGTCCCTTAATGGGTGTATATCATGAAGCTCCAGTTTTATCTTTCCACTCTTAGAAATATCTAAAACGGAAATATTTTTATTTTGGTTAACTTCCGAAAAAGAATATTTTAAAGGTGAACCACAATAACGAACTTCTTTTCTACCCATTGATTGAGGTTTATGAATATGCCCAAGTGCAACATAATCAAACTTTTCAAACACTGTAAAATCTATACTATCAAGAGTACCTAAAGAGCAAGTTTCAGATTCACTTGTTTCAGGCTTTTTACCATTAGCCGTAACAAATTGATGAGCAACTAAAATATTTGTTTTGGACTCATCAATATCAAAATCTTCAACAACTTTTTTAACCGCACCTTCATAACTTCCAATCTCAACATCCGGATAAAACCTTCTCACATCAGCAGGTCTGATAAACGGCAAAAGCCATAATACAACATTTCCATGGATAATTGGTTCAATATGCCCGTTATAACTGCGAGAAATATATATTTTATTAGCCAAAATCAAGTTAGAAAATGCCGAAAGTCTTTCCACACTATCATGATTACCGCTAACAATATAAGCTGGAACATTTAATCTTACAAGTTGCTCAATAAAATTTTCAAAAACTTCAATAGCTTCAATCGAAGGAATTGATTTATCATAAATATCACCTGCAATAATCACACCATCCAAATTCTCAGCCTTAACAAGACTGATTATTTGACTTAGAATATATTTTTGATCATCTATCATGGAAAATTCATTTACACGTTTTCCAATATGAAGATCGGCTAAATGCATAAACTTCATACACAATATCCTTATATGAAATTTATAATAACATTATTAAAACTTTTTGTGAATATTATTAACCGATTTTTTGTGATTTTTCTTCGGTTTTGCTTTGACCAAATTTTTCCATTTTAATATCGTTCATTTGATTCGTTCTTGGATTAACAATTTTAGCCATTTGTGGTCTAACGAATTTTTTAACAATATGTTCTACAAAATGGTCTACTGGTTGAGCAGCTAAAATAATTGCAGTAAATGCACCCAAAGATTTCCATGCTTTTAGTCTGAAGATCTTCTTATCAATAACATTTTTAGCGACTTCAGTATCTTTACAATTGTCAAGAATACCTAAGAATTGAGTTTTTGCATACTGTTTAAGAGTTTCTTTATCAGAATTAGCAATAGCACCAAGTTTACTATTTGCAAGAAGATTATCATATACTTTTACAAGTAGGTTTTTATTCTTGTAATTTTTTTGGTGAGCTTTATATAATTTGTCGAATGTTTCATTAAATTTTTTCAATGTTTCTTCACGATCTCTGCCTTCTTCAAGAACTTCATGTAATGCAGTGTGACTCTTGATAAAACGCATAGTTTGTTCTTTTGCATTAGTAGATAATTTTTCACCACGTAACTTATCAATATGAGAAAAAGCACTCATCCCCATATGCCCGAATATTGCAGGAAAAATTATACTTGCACAAGCTTGGAATACAGCTTGAGAACAAGCACGTTCAGGGTTTGGCTTGTATTTGTCACCTTTATTTTTGTATTTATCATAAATATCAGCACCAAAATACATCAATGCAGGAATCCAAAATAATCTGGCAGCGCTAGGTGCAAGTTCATTTATTGCGATACCCACATCATTAGTATAGCCCAAGCCTCTTAAAGGCCAACTTGTTAGCGGGTCAACATATTTTTTTTCTTGTTTAGGTTTTTGTTGTTTTTCTGCATTAATATTTTGTTCTTTACTTGTAAAATTTAATACAGGAATTGCCGAATTAATTTTCATTGATTCTCCCAAAGTCTACTACAGGTAAATATATATCTTTAGATATACCGAAGTTTATTCTATAACAAAAATTTCAATTTTTCAAAAAGTCATCCTACACTTGTAACAATTCGTTACCCTTGCCAACCATTGTCATCTAAAAGGTTATCAGAATTTGACGATTCTACAGCCATTTGATCACAACGTTCATTAAATTCGTGTCCTGCATGACCTTTTACCCAAATAAATTTAACATTATGCGGTTCTTTAGCTTTAAGCAAGCGTTTCCATAAATCCTGATTTTTGACAGGTTGCTTATTAGCACCTTTCCATCCTTTTTTTATCCACCCGTCAATCCATTTTTGATTAAATGCATCAACAAGATATTTTGAATCTGATGTCAATTCTACATCACAAGGCTTTTTAAGAGCTTCAAGCCCAACAATAGCAGCTAAAAGTTCCATTCTATTATTTGTAGTAACCTTAAAACCTTGAGTTATTTCTTTTTTATGAACAGTGCCATTTTCATCTTCTGCAATTAGAATTGTTCCGTATCCGCCTTTTCCTGGATTACCGCTGCAAGCTCCGTCTGTATATATTTTAATTAGCATCTGCTTTCTCCTTTACCCTTCTTCAGTGATATCCCAAACTTCAAGAACTTCATCCGGAATATCATCTAAAAATCTTGAAGGTTTTGATAAAACCATATTCATTGAATAATCGTACATATCAACAGGATACGTAATATAAAGATTATTTTTTGCACGTGTTGCCGCAACATACATCAATCGTAATTCTTCATCCATTTCTTCAGGTGAATTAAACGAATATGCGCTTGGGAAACGACCATCTACGGCACCGATTATAAACACACTATCCCATTCCAAACCTTTAGCTGAGTGAATCGTAGAAATAGTCAAAGCTTCATCATCAGAATTATTTTTATACATACCTTCTACACTCGCATCAGGCGGTTCAAGTGCTAAATCACTAATAAAATCTTCCAGATTTGAATACTGAGTTGCTAAATATTCAAAGTGATCCAAATCTTTTTCTCGCTTGTTAAAATCATCATATTTATCTTTCAAAATCGGTCTGTAATATCTAACAATTTCTTCAACAATTTCGGAAGGCTTTTTCTTTGGAAGATTCGCTCGAACTTTGCCAAGAGTATTCAAAAGAGGACTCAAGCTTTGCATTTTATTTGAAGGAAGCAATTTAATATCAGGATCAAGTTGCCCTTTCAATACAGGCATAATATTATTAACCGTAGATGCTCCAACCCCTCTTAACAACAATAATATACGAGTAAGGCTTATAACATCATCAGGATTAATAAGAACCCTCAAATGCGCGACAACATCTTTAATATGAGCTGTTTCCATAAATTTTGGACCACCAAATTTTTGATAAGGAATTGCTCGTTTTGAAAGCTCAATTTCAAGATTATATGACATTCTTGCATTTCTTGCCAAAACACAAATATCAGACAAACTTACATCTTCATCCAAAAGTTCTAATATTCTCTGACAAATAAAATCGGCTTCCATTTGAGTATCTTTTGCACAAATCAATGCAGGCATTTGCGGCGAGATAATATTTGAAAAAAGTTTCTTCGCATACTTTTCTTTCGCACGATCGATAATTGTATTTGTAAACTTTAAAATATTCTGTGTACTTCTATAATTTTGTTCAAGTTTTATAATTTTTGAGCCCTCAAAAATCTTTGGAAAATCAAGAATATTTCTATAATTTGCACCTCTGAATGAATAAATACTTTGCGCATCATCCCCAACAGCCATAATATTATTATGCTCTGATGCAAGAAGTTTTATTACATCTGCTTGAAGAGTATTTGTATCTTGATACTCATCCACCATAATATATTTATACTCATTAGATAAACGTTTGCGAAGGTCTTCATTATTTTCCAACAAGAGCTTTACATACAAAAGCAAATCATCATAATCAAGAACCGAATTTTCACGTTTGTAAGTTACATAAGCCTTATGAATCTCTATAATTTTATCCTCGCAATGTTCAAATTGTGGAAATTCTTCAGAAATAATCTGCCTGGTCGGAGTAACTTTATTTATACTTTTTGAATAAATATCAAGAATTGTAGACTTTTTAGGGAAACGTTTCTCTTTTTTAGGAAACATCTGCCCTACAATATGGTTAATTATATCTTCACAATCAGCCCTATCCATAATAGTAAAGTTATTTTTCAAACCAAGAAGTTTAGAATATTTTCTCAAAATTATATTAGAAAACGAGTGAAAAGTACCGCCGGCAACTTTTTCACATCGGCTATCCAAAACCAAAGCAGCACGATTAAGCATCTCTGCCGCAGCTTTTTTAGTGAATGTTAAAAGTAGAATACTTTCAGGCTGAATTCCATCTTCTATAAGTCTGGCAACACGATAGGTTAACGTTTTAGTTTTGCCTGAACCGGCACCGGCAATTACAAGAATCGGACCTTCCGTTGATTTAACAGCTTCTAACTGAGCATCATTGAGGTCAGTTTCATAATTCACTTTATAATCAGTTTTTACAGCAGAACGCTTTTTCAACACATATTTTTTACGTGCCGGTTTATTTTCTTCTGAGGTTACAATTTCATCTGCCATAAACTATCCCTTCACCGCTTATTATAATTCACTTTAGAAACGATTTTCAATATTATTTTGTAAATTTTTGATAAGTACACAAATTTTTATTAAAGATTTGATTAAATAATTCCGAAATTAGATTATGTGTATAAGATTAGAGAGAAAGTGATAATGAAAAAATTTTTAACTTTAATTTGTTTTATTTTTATAAGCTTTTTGACATTCAACGGTAATACTTACGCATTAACCTGGGAAAAGCCTTATGGAATAAAAACTTACATTCCGCCACAACACAAAAATACCCTCATGATGAAACATGCTTTCGCAGAATGGACACGAAAAACAAATCAAAAAATATTGTTCAAATATGTTTCGGATCCTGCAGCAGCACAAATAAGAGTCAGATTTGTAAAAAAAATCAATCCAAATTTCTCTGAATCAGACAGAGTAATCGGAGTCACAGTTCCACTCACTGCAAACGGTAAATATATAACTTACTCGGACATTTATATTGCTGACTTCACACTAGACGGAAGAACATTATCAAAAGATGAAGTATACACAACTATGCTTCATGAAATTGGTCACGCTCTAGGACTCAACCACTCCAACGAACGTTTTAGCATAATGTTCCACATAGCAGATGTGCGTGCAGAAATATCAAAACAAGATTTGCTAAACTTAAAAACTTTATACAAATGGTAACAATAAAATACTAATTACCGACTCTTCTATCGTACCAACTCCAGCCATACAAGTAATAAAAAGTTCTTAAGTCAACTTTCATAAAATCTTGAGTTTCTTTCACTGGCATAGCCATAATACATGAAGGTTTTCTGTATTCATCAGGAAGACCCAAAACATGTCCGACTTCGTGAAGCATTGTTGTATAAACTAAATCTTTAGAATATTTTTTCTTTGAATTAACAGCAATTTTAATTTCAGCTTTGGTAATACTATTACCTTGAATTGTCATACTATATTGCCCAATAGGACCATCTGACCCATCAACACTTGAGGCAAAAACAACATCAATATCCGCAGGTCCGTTATCAACAAAGATAAAACTTAAATTCCCAGCACTTTTAGATTGCCATTTTTCAAATGCGTGACGCATCGTTGCAGATTTTGCATGAGACGGAATATAAACTTTTATTGGGCTTTTTGTCCAATGCGGACTATTTGTATCAATTGCTTCTGCTTTTAAACATACAACCATTACAAATACAAATATTATAAATAATCCTGATAATAACTTTTTAATCATTCTAAATTCCCCTTTTGCTTGATTATAAGTTATTTTAACATAAAATGCAAATACACATAGATTATGATAAAATTACTTTAATGAAAATATTTTAGAGGGTGAAGATGAGCGAAAAAGAAAAAATGATTAGTGGTCAAGAATATCAGCCATTTGGCGAAGAACTCACAAATGAACGCAAAAAAGCAAAAATTTTATGTATGCAATATAATTCATTACTTCCAAATGAAGAAGTAAAAAAACAAGAAATATTAAAACAACTTTTAGGGAATGCCGGAACTAACAGTGTTATTGAACCGAATTTTTTCTGTGACTACGGCTATAATATTGAGCTTGATGGTTTTGTTTACATCAACCATAACAGTGTTTTTCTTGACTGTGCAAAAATTAAAATTGGAGAAAACACTTTCATCGGACCTAATTGCGGTTTATATACGGCAATCCATCCACTAGATGCTAAAAAAAGAATTCAAGGTATTGAATCCGCAAAACCAATAACTATAGGTAAAGAAGTTTGGCTTGGCGGAAATGTTACAATACTTCCGGGAGTAACAATCGGAGACAGAGCTGTAATCGGAGCAGGCTCAGTTGTAGTAAAAGATATTCCATCAGACGTCGTTGCCGTTGGAAATCCTTGCAAAGTTATCAAACAAATATCAAATCAATAGTTATTTGTGATAATTTCTTTTTAATTCTTCAATACTGTCGCCACCAAATTTTAGTAGAATTTCATTAACTAAAACCCAAGCAATACGAGCCTCAGCAACAACAGAACAAGCTTCAACTGCGCAAACATCAGAACGCTCAAAATGAGCTTCTGTTTCTTGATGTGTTTTAGAATCTACAGATTTAAGCGGTTTTCTCATTGTTGGAATAGGCTTCATAACTGCAGAAACAACCAAATCCTGTCCATTTGTCATACCACCTTCAACACCGCCTGCATGGTTTGATAATCTTCCAATTTCACCATTTTCTAAAGAAAATTCATCATGATAATTACTTCCGTAAAAACCCAGTGGATTAGTACCAATCTCGACAGCTTTAACGGCAGGAATACTCATAACTGCTTGTGCTAATCTGCCATCAATACCTCTATCCCAATGAACATGAGAACCCAAACCTACAGGTAAATTTTTATATAAAACAACAAATTTACCACCAACAGTATCGCCATTTTCGCGCGTAATATCAATTTCTTCAATAAATTTATCACAACAACAAGCCGAACCGATTTGAGTAATTTCAGAACTGCATTCTATATCTAACTGCTTCAAAACTAACTTTGCAACCGCACCAACGGCAGTTTCTATAGCAGTTTTACGAGCACTGGATCTTTCCAAAATATTACGAAGATCAGTTTGATTGTATTTTACACTACCTGCATAATCAGCATGTCCCGGACGATATGTCGAAAAAGCTTTTTCATCAGAAACATCTTCAGGTGCAGAACTCATGATTTTTTTCCAGCTTTCAAAGTCTTTATTTTGAATAACAAGTGTTATTGGTGAACCAATAGTTTTGCCAAAGCGAACACCGGAAGTTATTTCAACAACATCATTTTCAATATCCATTCTGGCTCCGCGTCCATAACCTTGTTGACGTCTTTTCAACTCATTATTGATAAAATCTACATCTATTTCTATTCCTGAAGGTAAACCCTCAATAATTGCAGTAAGACATTTCCCATGACTTTCACCTGCTGTTAAAAATCTGAATTTTTCCATTTCGCACCTTTATTTTTTCATTTTCAAAAAAGATTGAACTTTTGTTTGCATCATTTCTTCAGTTATTTTTGGTCCTGATTCAGTCGATTCGACAATTTGATACATTTTTAGCCAGTAAGTTTCCTTAGATGGCTGACGTTCAGCACTTATTTTTACTCCGTTTGGAACTTCTTGTACTATCACATTTTTATATTTGTTTTGGTACTTTTTAAGTTTAGCAGTTTTTTGTCCGATTTTCAATTCATGAAAAAATCTTTTTGATGGAATATTCACAGATTCAGTTCCGCCTGAAGGTTTCACAACCTCTCTTATAACCTTGACATCAGGAGAATACAATTCTAAAAGTTTTTCATCATAAGTATTGGCAAAACTTTTATACTTATCAAAAAACGCCATCCCTTCTTGCGGTGTAAATGCGTAGACATCAGAAAAAGATAATATCAGTCCTATAATTGGTAATACTAATTTTAAATATTTCATAACTCATCCTTTCGTGTTAAAAATATTACCTATCAGTATTTTTTTCATTCCCCAAAACGGTAGAAAATATTTATAATTTTGTGTAAGATACTCATATTATGAAAAGAATTTTAATTGTAGATGACGTTCCGGGTTGGATAAGATTTCACCAAAACAATATAAATTACTTGAATATTCCTAATTTAGAAATAGACACGGCTAATTCTGCAATAGAAGCTGTAAATAAAATAGAATATTCAATTGATGCACCATATAACATTATTTTTACTGATCTTCAAATGGAAAGTAATTTCCTACCCAAAATGGCAGGAGAATGGTTAGTTGAACAAATCAAAACATATAAAGAATACAAAAATACAAAAATCGTTATAGTTTCGGCTTCTCCATCAATAAAAAGAATCGCTGAAAGCTATGAAGTTGAATATTTGCCAAAAACAATTGCACGAAATTCCGACGCTGAAATTTATCGCAAATTTATTGAATAGCTTCCAACAAATCTTTAGAATTTAAATTCCCGCCGCAACGTCCAATACCGTCCAAAGTTACATCCACAGAATATGCACCCATTTCAACAGCTTTAAGACTGTTTTGAAGAGCCATTCCAACATTGTCATGCCCATGAAAACTTAAATTTTCATAACCAAGGATTTTTAATTTATTATAATATTTTTCAATATCTTGAGGATATAAAGTTCCATAACTATCTGCAAAATATAAACTTTCTAAAATAGTTTTATCTTTCCATTTAAACAAACTTATATAACCTTGCTCATCAACATTAGAAATATCCATCAATTGCACAAAAACCTTATATCCTTTAGAATGTACTTCTTTTGCAATATTCAAAGTTTCATCAATTTTATCAGGATGACAGGCGATTCTCACAAAATCAATAAAATCATTTTCACTACCAGAAAAATCTTCCATCGAAAATCTTTTGGTATCAGTCATAACTCCCAGCTGTAACTTACCTTTCGCAGAATAAAATTTCTGCAAAAATTCAGGAGTACAATTATAAAAACAACCTTTACCTTCATTATCATAATGATTTCTATAGCCGATTTCATAATAACTAACACCGGATTGATTAAGAGAATTCATTAACTGATAAACAAAATCATCAGTAAAATTCCAATTAGTTTCGTGTCCGCCATCTCGGGTTGTACAATCTAAAATTCTAACCATGGCTATATTTTATCATGAAATCTTATGCCATGGCGGGCAATTTATTTTCAAATTTTGGTAATTAACATGAACATAGTTGAGAGGAGTTTTTTATGAAGAGTTACATTTACCAATCTGAAGTTATAAATATGCAATCATTGAATAATTTATTCATCGAAATGACTGCAAAATGTTGCAATCAGCATTGCAAACATTGTTATATTGATTTTCCGCAATACAAAAAAGTTGATGATTTTATTGACATTGACGTAATTAAACAGGCTTTAAACGATACAATGCAGGAAAATATAGAATGCATTTACCTCACAGGTGCCGAACCTATGACACACCCTGAATTTAATTCAATCTTAAGAATGTGTTTAAAACGTTCAAATGTTTGCATTTGTACAAACGGTTCACTAATTAACGAGAAAAAAGCCCGATTTTTAAAAAAAGTTGAAGACGAATCTTCTAATGAAATCATTTTCAAAATAAGTATTGATCACTATGAGGAACTAAAAAATGATAATATCAGATACAGAGGAGCATTCCGCCAAGCAGTTTTTGCAATAAAACATCTGACAAAATACAGTTTTAATCCAATAATTGCAGTATCAAATTACTATCAAGAAAATTCAACTGAACTTTTAGAAGGATTTCAAAATATTTTTGATAAAAACAATTTTGAACTGGATTCATCAAATTTACAAATAACCCCATGGCACGACAAAAATTCTCAATTTGAAGAAGAAGTTTTAAATGAAATAACTAATCCTGATTGTAAATATGGTAGAATCCTAACAACATCCGGAATTTATACTTGTCCATTCTTAGCAAACGACTATCGAGGCAGATGTGGAAGCACTTTTAGTGATTATACTAAAAGAAGCTCGCTTGAAACGAGCTTCTGTAATACTTGTATGAAATCTACAAACCCGATATTCGGTATAGATTTTTCACAATTTGCTTAACTATTTTTGAGCATACAACTTAACTTTGAAATTGATAAGAAGAACTTTTTTGTTCTTTTTATATGGAACAATCTCAACAGATTGTAAATCAAGGAAGTGTTCATGTTTATACATTTCTTTTAAGAAATTGTCATAATTTGAATAATTTCCAATCATTTCCATATTCAAACGAGCAACATTATATTTTTCTTTAGCACCTTGAACAAAGTTATCATCAGCAGGATCATAATCATATTTGATAGCTCTTACTTTGATTTGATTAGCACGAACTAATTGAAGAATTTCAGCGAATTCACCTGCGATTACAGCTTCGGTATCCATACCGCTTTCGATAGGTTTGTAGAAAGGTTTTCCACTTTTTTTATTTGCTTCTTCTTTAGCTTTTTCTTCAGCTTCTTTGCGTTTGTATGCTTCAAGCTTGTTTTGTTTTTCTTGGATTAAACCAGTTTTATTTTCATATTCTGATTTTGCATCCATATAACTTTGAACATTAGTAACGATTTGCGGTGCTAATAAGCCTGCTCCGACTAATGTTACAATCAATAACAATATTGGTATTAAAAATGGTTTTAATTTTTCAGTATTCATTGTTCAAAATCCTTTAACTTAATTATTAATTGGCAGGAGCAGCACCAGCTGTACCATCTGCATTATTATCTGTATTACCGTTATTATCAGCGCCAGATGAATTTTTACTATCTCCTGACAACTTAGACATGAATATTTTCAATTGAGAGTCTGACATATTTGTTATTTCAAAAACATATGGAGCATTGTCAATTGTTGATATTGTACTATTAACAATATTATCTAATGAACCTGTTTTTAAATCTAACTTACTTAAACGCAATTTTGACTCTACCATAGAATCCTTAAGATTTTTGAAAAATACATAAACATCTTCAACTGAATCTGCACATCCTTTGATATTTATGACACCGTCATCACCAGTCATAAAATATGTTAGATATAAGTTTTTAGGAATTGATTCACCTAAAGCAGCATATGCCATAATTTTTGTTCTGTTATTTTTCAATACATTTTCGATTTCTGCAATAGGATCAAACACAACTTTACCATCTGCAGATTCATATTTTTGTAATTCTGAATCAAGAGCAGTCATTTGAGCATCAAGTTCCTCAGATTTAGCTTGTTGTTGATTATATAACTGTTCAGTTATAAATTTCAAACCACCGACAGGAACAAGAACTAATGCAAGAATAATACCTGCAATTATTGTTGCTTTTGATGGTGTAAGTGTTAAAACTTTATCATTTCCTAAAGGAATTTCTAAAACATCAACTTTAGCAGATTTTTGTCCAGAAGCAGATAGAAAATCTATTACGATAGGGAAAGCTTCATTAGGAGCAGTTGCACCAATTGAATGTAAAGAAACTTTAATTTGATCTTCAGGAACAATGTTCAAACTCATTTCCATTAAAGGTTCTTTTTTGAATTGGTTATCTTCAACTGCAATCACTGAACCGCCGAATTGTAAACGTTTTGCTAAAATTTCAGCAGATACTAAATCAGTTTCAGAAATTACAACCAAAGAACTTGATGGAGTACTCATCAAAGCAATTTGAGCTGAATTTTCGATTGCTTCATAAATTTCTTCGCCTTCATAAGTTTTCAAAGGTAATGGCTCTTGGAAGTATTCAAGAATTCTTTTACCTTGCATACCTAATAATTGGTAACCGCTATTGTTAACAATCATCATACTCCAAGAATTTGTATCATCATTCATTTGAGCTGAAGCATAACCTGTAGCGTATAAACCTTTCAAATCAGCAAATAAAGAACAACTTACAGATATCAAAGATGCTCCCATTTCTGCTAAAATTTCTCTAATTTTATCAACAACATCAGCCTGAACAGCTGTATAGAATACGCTTCTTGAATCCGAATTAGAAGAAGCTAATGCGTCAAACCAACAAGGAAGAGGTTCTTTACGTTTAAAAATATAAGATTGTTCTAATTCACCAACAACAATATTTGTTATTGCACTATCATCTAATAGTAATGGTAAACCTTCTTTCAAACCAAACCAAACTGTTGGCAAACTTAAATAAACGTTAGCTTTTTTAGGATTTATATTTCTTGATTGAAATAAAGTTTCTAACCCTACTTTAAGTTCATTATAGTCTGTAATTTCTCTTTGTGCTTCATTATAACTAAGAGGCACTTGCGCATAAGATTTTACATTACCATGACCGTCCACCATTGTCATTTCTAATCCTGACGAAGGTGACACACAAACGTGGACATCTATACTTCCACCCATTCCCAAGCTGTCAAATATGTTACTCACTAGTATTTACCTTTTCACTCTTCTTACCATAATCTTATTTTTATTATACAATATATTTTGTAAATAGAAAAATCTTAACATAAATTTACACCAAATGGAGGATTAAAAATTTTTTATGAACGATCTGATAAATAAGATTAAAGCTTTAAAAGCTCAAAAGAATGCGGTAATTCTTGCACATTGTTATCAACCGGTAGAAGTTGATTTAGTTGCAGATTATGTAGGAGATTCGTTATACCTAAGTCAAGTAGCTGCAAAAACTGACGCAGACATAATTGTTTTTGCCGGAGTTTATTTCATGGCACAAACTGCAAAACTATTATCTCCTAATAAAAAAGTTTTACTTCCTCAAATTGAAGCTGGATGCAGAATGGCTGATATGATAAATTATGAACAACTTAAAAAGTTTAAAGAAACAAATCCTGATATACCAACTGTATGTTATATAAATTCAACAGCAGAAGTAAAATCAGAATGTGATATCTGTTGCACAAGTTCAAACGCAGTTAAAATAGTTAATAGCCTTAATGCAGAAAAAATATTATTTTTACCTGACACTTACCTTGGCAAATGGGTAGAAAAACAACTTGGAAAAACTGAAGTTATAACTTATCCAGGATTCTGCCCAACACATTTGCATATCCGACCTGATGATATTGAAAAAGCGAGACAACAACATCCTGACGCTCTTGTTTTAGCTCATCCGGAATGTCACACTTCAGTTTCTGATATAGCCGACTATGTAGGCAGTACAACAGGAATAATGAAGTTTGCGAAAGAAAGTAATAATAAATCCTTTATTATTGCAACAGAAGAAGGTGTTGTTGACAGATTAAAAAGAGATTTTCCGGATAAAGAATTTATACCGGTTAAAGAAAATATCATTTGTCCAAATATGAAAATGACTTCACTTGAAGATATTTTAGAAGTATTAGAAAAAGAAAATAATGAAATTTTTGTAGACGAAAAAATTGCTCCAAAAGCTGTTAAATGTATAGATAGAATGCTAGAGGTTTCAAAATAACATGGAAAATCAAGATATAATTTATGGTAAAAATTCGGTTTTGGAAGCTTTAATAGCCGGGAATCGTGAAATTAACAAAATTTTGATATCAAAAAACATTCATTCTGATACTAAAATTAATAAGATTAAAGAACTTGCACAAGCAAATGGCGTAATTTTTCAATTTGTTGCCAAAGAAAAATTCCAACCATTTGCAGAATTCAACCACCAAGGAATAATCGCACAAATTTCGCCTATTAAATATATGGAACTGGAAGAGTTTATCCAAGGCAAAAACCATGTTAATTCTTCATTGGTTATTTTAGACGGAGTGGAAGACTCTCATAATTTGGGGGCAATAATAAGAACATGCGTTTGTGCAGGAGTAGACGGTATTATTATCCCGTCAAGACGAAATGTGCAAGTTAACTCTATAGTTGAAAAAACCAGTGCTGGAGCAATAAATCATATTCCAATAATAAAAGTAAATAGTCTGGTTAACGCAATTCAAACATTAAAGGATAACAACTGGTGGATAATTGCAACAGATGCATCTGCAAAAGATAATTATTATGATGTCAAATATGATGATATGAACTTTGCAATAATTATGGGAGCAGAGCATGCCGGAGTTTCAAAATCACTGTTAAAAGCATCAGATTTCATTGTAAAAATTCCAATGCAAAACAGTTTCAATTCCCTTAACGTTTCAAATGCACTAAGTGCAATCATATTTGAAACACTCCGCCAAAAATTAAAAAAGAAATAATACATGCAGATGAGCCCAAATTATTTTATTAGTAATATCATATACTAAGATTGGAGCTTATTGTGGTAAAAGAATTTAAAAATTTAGGAATATTAACTGACGAAATCTCAGATGAAGATATAGATTTTAAAAAGTTACAAGAATTAGAATCTGACAACGAAGACGAAGACGGTGAAGACGTCTTAAAATCCGTTGAAGATCCTAAAGTTCAAGAAAGTTTACTTTCAGTAAATTCTGATGACAGTGTAAAAATATACTTAAGACAAATTGGGAAAATACCTCTTCTTTCAACAGAAGAAGAACTTGAATTAGCAAAAAGAATTCAAGAAAAGCATGACGAATTTGCAAAAGATGTACTTGTAAATGCCAATCTTCGTCTTGTTGTAAGTATTGCTAAAAAATACATAGGCAGAGGACTTTCTTTTCTTGACTTAATTCAAGAAGGAAATGTCGGCTTAATCAAAGCTGCAGGCAGATTTGATTATAAAAAAGGCTACAAATTTTCTACCTATGCAACATGGTGGATTCAACAATCAATTACGCGTGCAATTGCAGATAAGGCAAGAATCATCAGATTACCAATCCACATGATAGATTCAATCGGCAAAATCAGACGCGCAACTCTGGAATTAACAACAGAACTTGGCAGAACTCCAACCAAACAGGAAATCGCTTATCGACTAGGCTTGCCTGTTTCTAAACTGACTGCAATTATTAAATCTGCTCAATCAACAATTAGTATGGATACTCCGGCTACATCTGACGAAGATTCATCAAAAATTGCGGATTTTATTGTTGATAATTCTACAATTACCCCTGATGGTAAAGTTTCACAAGAAAATTTACTTGAAGATACAAGAAAAATTCTAAACCAACTAAGCCAAAAAGAAAGAGATGTACTTATACTACGTTACGGGCTTGATAACAACGGAATGAAGAAAACTCTTGATGAAATCGGTTCACAATACGGAGTATCAAGAGAACGTATCAGACAAATTGAAACTCGTGCAATTTCAAAACTTAAAAAGCTATGCAAAAATGAAAAGCTTCACGACGGCTTGATTAACTACTTTGGCGGTTAACAATACTAGTTTTTCTTTATAAATTCCAAATTATAACCTAAAATTTCAGCTATAACTGAAGCCTCTTTAAATGAAATTCCATCTCGGTTTATTTTTGCAGTTAAACTACCTTGCGTATATTTTTTACCCGTAGTTTCTGTAAGCAATTCGGCTAATTTTTTTATGGTTATCCCATTTAGCTTTAGTATTGATTTAATATAATTTTTTGTTTCCATACAAAAAATTATATTAAACCTAATAGATTTTGTGAAGTTATTAAGAAATAAACCCTAATTATTTCCCAACAGGTATTTTTACGCAAAATTCTGTACGGACATTTTCTTCACTTGTAACGGTAATTTCACCACCATGAGCCTCTGCTATTTGTTGTGACAAATACAGCCCTAATCCTGTTCCGACTTTTCTTAATTTTTTAGCTGCAGAATAATACTTGTTAAATATCATTTTAATTTCATCCGGAGCAATTCCCTGTCCAAAATCAACAATTGAAATTGTAACAAAATCGCCTGCAATTCCAAGATTAATTTCAATAGATTTCTTAGTATTACTGTGATCTATAGCATTTGATATAAGATTTTTTACAACACGCTGAAGCTGCATAGGATCTGCATTTATCAAAATATCGTTTGATGAAGCTTGAAAATTTATTCCGATTTTTGCATCATTTGCAATACTTTCCATTTCTTTCACAATCGCATCAATAAATGGATTCAGACTTATTTCTTCTTTGCAAAGTTTAATACCATGTTCGCGTATCTTGTATGTTTCCAAAAGAATTTGAACAAGATCAAGCAATTCTTTATTGGAAGATTTCATACTATTCAGAGCAAATTCTTGTTTTTCAGATATATCTCCAAACTTATTTGCAAGGAAAAGATCAATCATATTTGCTGCAGCAACAATAGGAACTTTCAAGTCATGAGTTAATGTCGCCACAAAATCTTCTTTCAATGTTTCTATTTCTTTTTCTGTTGTTATGTCTTTAATAATCAAAACATATCTCTTTTTTTCCAAAGAAGAAAGCGGCTGGGAATTTATAATAAAATTATTTGTCGGAGTATGTTTTATAAAAACTTCTATATTATTAAGCTTATCAATTTCTTTATCTTCCTCGGCTAGCTGAATAAAGTCAAAAACATTTTTACCAATAATATCTTTACCCTTAATTCCAAACCACTTGAGGATTTTAGGTGTTGCACGAAGAATATCAAACCTTTCGTTAATAATCAAAATTCCGTCAGAAAGAGAATTAATAACCGATTCCAACAACTTATTTTGACGCATCAATTCTGCCTGATACTCAATAATCATTTTTTCTCTGTCATTAAGAGTTTCAACCATTCTGTTAATACTGTCCGTAACGTTTTGGTATGTAGGGTGTTCTATCTTTTCAATCTTTGTAGACAAGTTACCATAACGAATAGAATCAACCGTAGTTGTAACTTTGCCCAAATAATCGTTAATTTTCGACCAGCGTTTATTTGTTTTTCTTGTTATAAAAAACAAACATATAAACACAATAATTACGCATATATTAATAATATAAAAATATGAAAACATTTATTACTTTTTTTACTTTCACTCTCACATTACTTGACACTTCATGGTATAATTATAGCAAATAGTCAGGAGTTTGTTAAGACGTTAGGATTTTTATATATGTGTAAACCAAACATCGAACTGCCAAATTCAATAAAAATGGTTATTACCGATTTTGATGGAATTGTTACTGACAATTGCGTGTATATTAACGAAGATTTTACAATGTCCAGAAAACTCAATTTTAAAGATGTTATGGGTTTTTCACTCTTAAAAAAGAACGGATACGAGATTGCTATAATTTCCGGTGAAAAAAATTCTGCAATTGAAACCTTAGCAAAAAAATTTCAAATAGTAGAAATTCATCAAAATATAAGAATAAAAATTGACGTATTAAAAAATATAATAGAAAAATATAATCTTTCACAAGAAGAATATGTTTATATCGGTGATGATGTTAATGATTTGGAATGCTTAAACTATGCAAAATACAAAATAACAGTACCGCATTCAGTTGAAAAAGTTAAAGCAGTAAAAGGGATTCAAATTACTAAAAACGAAGCCGGTAACGGAGCTTTTAGAGAGGTAGCTGATTGTTTAGTTGGGTAAAAAATATATACAAAAATATAAAAGATTTAAACTTTTCTGTCGACAAATACAAAAGTGATTCTATAATCCAATCACTTCCAACAGTTGCGTATGTAAATAAAGCAAAAAAACTTATCAACTGTCAAAAATACGAAGAAGCTGAAAATATATTAAATAAAGCTTTAGCAATATCAGACCAAGACGATCTTATTTATAAATATTTAGGCAAAATTTACGAACAAAGTGCGAAATTTGAACAAGCAGCAGAATATTATAACAAATCAGCATCACTAAATCCTCAAGATAAAGAGATATGGCTGAGATTAGGAATGTGCCAATTAAATTGCGAAAAAACAGATGATGCACTGATATCTTTCGAACGAGCAAATAAAGTCACCCCATTCAACACTGATGTTCAAACAGGCTGGGGTATGGGATTGATGAAACAGAAAAAATACGCCCTTGCCAGAGATAAATTCCTTTCAGCAATTAAAATAAGCAAGTATAATTTTACAGCAATTCTATTATCTGCAGTTATGGAAATCAAACTCAACGACTATGAATCAGCTGAAATGAAACTTAAATTTCTGGCTAAAGTCGCCCCAAACGAAGGAAGTTTGTATGAATATGCAAATTTAAAACTTCTAAAATCCGATTACGACGAAGCCATAAAATATGCCAAAAAAGTACTTGAAATAAATAACAAAATGCTACCTGCATACTTTGTTTTAGGGGAAATATATTCTATCAAAAAAAATAAAGAAAATACCGAAAATATTTTCCAAAAAGCAATTTACAACGGACTTGATGACGCAAGTCTGCACTTTGAGTGGGGTAGAGCATATATTCGCCTTTTCGAATTCAAAAAAGCGAAAGAACAGTTTTTAACAGCATTGGAACAACGTGAAGCATACCTCGGACCCAAAATAGGTTTAGCACTTGTAAATGCCCATGAAAAAGACTTTACCATTCTTGATGAACTAAAAGAAAAATATGGAGAAAATGTTTATATTCAAGAAGCAATAGGACTGGAAAAATTAGACAAAGGATTAACCCAAGATGCAATAGAAATGTTCAAAAAAGCACTAAGAATTGATCCTAAACAAACCTACAATTATTATAATATTGCTAAAGCATATAAAATTCTAAACGATAGTAATAAAGTTAGAGAATTTTATGAAAAATTTGTTCGTGAAAACCCTGACTTTCTAAAAGGACTAATTGATTATTCAAAATGGTTAATAAGCATCTCAGACTATGCCGATGCTCAACGCAAACTAAGAAGAGCCGAAAAATTAGATTCTAACAATTCTGAAATATTAAATTTGTTATTTTTCACATCATACACTCTTGTCAAGAATAACATTTGTGAATATAATATAAAGGAAGCAATTTCGATTGCCGAAAAAGCTCAAGCTACAGAAAAATTCGATTATAATAACGAAAAAACAGAACTTGAACAAATTTTAAAAAATATACAGGGAAGTAATTAAATTGAGAAAAATAATAGTACAAAAGTTCGGTGGTACATCAGTAGCAGACACTGACAAAATTAAAAACGTTGCCCGCACGGTTATAAGAGAAAAAAACAATGGAAATGATGTGGTAGTAGTAGTTTCAGCAATGGGACACACTACAGATCACCTAGTTAAAATGGCAAAAGATTTAAATCCAAACCCTTCAGCAAGAGAAATGGATATGCTTTTATCAACCGGTGAATGTGTATCTATAGCACTACTAACAATGGCAATACAGGCAGAAGGCTATAATGCTGTAAGTTTTAATGCAACACAAATTGGTATATTAACAGAAAATGTTCATTCAAAAGCCCGAATTATTGACATTAAAACAGAAAAATTAAAAAAGAATTTAGAAGCAGGCAATATTATAGTTGTTGCAGGGTTCCAAGGTGTAACCGAAGATGGTGAAATTACAACACTTGGCCGTGGAGGTTCAGATACTTCAGCTGTAGCACTTGCAGCAGCATTAAATGCAGAAAGATGTGATATTTATACAGATGTTGAGGGTGTTTATACAACAGACCCGAGAGTTGTTCCAAACGCTTCAAGACTGGATATAATTTCGTATGAAGAAATGCTTGAATTGGCTCATGCCGGTGCAAATGTCCTTCATCCGAGAAGCGTTGAAACGGCAAAACAATATGCAGTACCATTAAGAGTACGCAGCAGTTTCAAACTTGAAAATATGGGAACACTAATTGTAGGAGTTGAAAAAATGGAAATTAATAAACCTGTTGCAGGCGTAGCCGCAGATTTATCACAAGTTCGAATTGTTGTTTGTGACATTCCAGATACACCGGGGGAAGCTGCAACTTTATTCGGAAGCTTGGCAGACGAAAACGTATCTGTTGATATGATTATCCAATCTTATGCAAGAAAAGCTTCAAATACTAACGATATTGCTTTTACAATCAACAAAGAAGATTTGCCGAAAGCTATGGATATTCTTGAAGTTGTAAAAACAAAGTTAAAAGCAGGCGATGTAAAAGTTGATGACAATATTGCAAAAATTTCAATCATTGGTGCAGGTATGATTGATCGTCCGGGTATTGCATCAACAATGTTTAAAACATTAGCTGAAAATAATATCAATATTAGAATGATTTCAACAAGTGAAATCAAAATAAGTTGTTTGATTAATAAAGAAGATGCACAAAAAGCAGTAAAAGAACTTCACAGTATTTTCAATCTTGAATGTGATGAAGTTGCAGAGGTAAAAGGCACTCTTCCGGATGTATAATCAATTGTAACGAATTTGTTATAAAAGAGAAGAATTTGTCCAATTCTTCTCTTTTTTTGCGCAAAAATTTTTAATCTCATGTTATTATATGCAATATATTACTAACTGGTCTTTTTTATGGTGAATTTAATAAAAAATATTATTATTCATAAGTATTCTGAATCCGGCTCAATATCCGCCGTTCCAAAGCCTGAAAAGAACCATCAACAAATCGAACAAAATAAACAAAATTCGTTAAAAAAAGCTATGCTTCCTGCAAGTTTGATTGCAAGTGGAGGATTGTTAATTTACTATGGAGTTAAAAAGCCCGGAGCCGTAAAATTTGTTAAAAATTTAGTTAAAGAAAGACTTGATCAAATAGACAAAGGAGTGAGAGAATTTTCAGAATTAACGAGCGAAACGGTAAAAAAAGAATTTATCAACTCGGACACACCGAGAATTAAATATCAAAAGGACAGATGGTTCAATGTTCAAAACAGTTTAGACAGTATAAACTCCGCAAAAGACACCACTGAACTTATAAACGCACAAAACGATTCATTCAAAGCAATTAGAAACGAAATTATGAAGAATTTTAGAGAAGGAGCTTCGGATTTTGATGTATATAAATTGTTTCTTTCAAGAATTGCAGGAGCTGTTCTCAGTAAAGTTGAACCAAAACGTTTTGAATTGAGTAAAGTATTTTCCGATTATACACATGTTCCGAATTTCGAAAGCGGAAAACATACCGAACTAATTGAAAAATCAAAAAACAAAATCATAGAAAGAACAAACCTCGCATATAAACAAATGTATGAAACTCAATGCGATACCATCGGAAAAGAAATTTCTTCAAACTCAAACGCAATGGCTCAAATAATACTTCGAGGCAGAGAATTGATTTCTGATGCAAAAAAATCAATAATTGATTCTTCTTTTGCAAAAATAAGAGAACTTTTCGGAATTGGAGAAGATTTTGTACCGACTTATTCAAAACTTCCAACTGTCGAAAATTTTGAAAAATTATCTCCTGAACAGTTAAAAGCTCAAAACTTAACAGATGAAATTAAGAAAATTTTCGAATCCAACCCGCTGGGAGAAATACTTGAAACCACTGATTTTTCAAAACCTAATCAAACTTTATTGAAAGATACATTCGGAAGAATGTCAGAATTATTTACCATAGAAGATATCGGATTCTATATTGACAGATTACGTCTGCAAGAAGCTACTGACAAAGCTTTAGGAAAAAATAATGCTGATTTATACTCAACACTAATTGCAAAATTAGAATTTTTATCCGTCAACCTTCGA
Organism: bacterium; assembly: GCA_014803505.1. GTDB lineage: Bacteria > Cyanobacteriota > Vampirovibrionia > Gastranaerophilales > Gastranaerophilaceae > Zag111. Next base: position 27,386 of record JAAVBM010000027.1, read on the forward strand.
AAAATATGCGATAAAGATATTATCCAAAGATGTTCGATTGACTTTGATAAATTGAATATAGAACAACAACGCTCAAAACTTTATTATATCCAAAATACAGCCAAAAAACTCGGGCTTAATTCACTTGAAGAAACTGACCACTATTTAGCAGAATCCTATCCAGAATATTTAGAGTCATCCGTCCATAAAAATATCGAACAAATTAAAAATAATTCCGAAAAGTTCTTTTTCTAAATCGTAAATTTTGCATGTTAACATGTATGACGAAAAACTATAGCATAACGTCGTAATACTCATGTTCATGTTAAAATTTTATTAACAATTATCTAGAGAGATATTTTTTATTTAAAAGGAGAAAAAAAATTATGACAGAAAAACGAGTATGGCTTTTCAAAGAAGGAGATGCTTCAATGCGTAACCTTCTTGGTGGTAAAGGTGCAAACTTGGCTGAAATGACAAACTTAGGTTTGCCTGTTCCTCCAGGATTGACTATTACAACCGAAACTTGTATGGCTTATATCAATAATGGCAATAAAATGCCAGAAGGTTTAATGGATGAAGTAAAAACAGCTTTGAAAGAAGTTGAAACTCAAAAAGGACAAAAATTCGGCGATGCTGAAAATCCTTTATTAGTTTCAGTTCGTTCAGGTGCAAGAGTTTCAATGCCTGGTATGATGGAAACTATCCTTAACCTTGGTTTGAATGACCAAACAGTAGAAGCTATGATTAAATTAACAAACAATCCTAGATTCTGCTACGATTCATACAGAAGATTCTTAACAATGTTCGGTTCAGTTGCTTGGGAAATGGACAGACAAAAATACTTCGAATCTGAATTAGAAAAAGTTAAAGAACGTGAAGGCGTAAAACAAGATACAGAAATTTCAGCAGAAGGCTTGAAATCATTGATTCCTGTTTACAAAAACATTATTAAAGAAGTTACAGGAAAAGAATTCCCACAAGATCCATACGTACAACTTCAAGAAGCTATTGAAGCAGTATTCAGATCTTGGAATATTCCTCGTGCAATTGCTTACAGAAATATGAACAAAATCGATCACAATTTCGGTACAGCAGTTAACGTTCAATCAATGGTATTCGGTAACATGGGTGACGATTGTGCTACAGGTGTTTCATTCACTCGTAACCCTGCTACAGGCGAAAACAAATTCTACGGTGAATACTTAACAAACGCTCAAGGTGAAGACGTTGTTGCAGGTATCAGAACTCCAAAACCTATCGCTGAATTAGAAACAGAAATGCCTGACTTATACAGACAATATGTTGATATCGCTAAAAAACTTGAACTTGGTTACAAAGATGTTCAAGATATGGAATTCACAATTGAAAAAGGTAAATTATACATCCTTCAAACTCGTAACGGTAAAAGAACAGCTGCAGCTGCAGTTAAAATTGCCGTTGATATGTGCGAAGAAGGTATTATCACTAAAGAAAGAGCAATCCAATTGGTTGACCCTTATTCAGTAAACCAAATCTTACTTCCTTGCTTCGATTCAAAAGCTATGGAAGAAGCTCACAAAATCGCTCAAGGTGTAAACGCATCTCCAGGTGCAGCTGTTGGTAAAATCGTATTCGATACAGAAGAAGCAGCTAAACGTGGCGAAGCTGGCGAAAAAGTTATCCTTGTTCGTGTAGAAACTTGTCCTGATGATATTCACGGTATGGCAGTTTCTCAAGGTGTTTTAACTCTAAGAGGCGGAGCTACTTCTCACGCTGCAGTTGTTGCTAAAGGTATGGGTAAACCTTGCGTTTCAGGTTGTGAAGATATGAAAATCGACCTTGCAAACGAAACATTAACAGGTTTTGACGGTAAAGTTTACCACAAAGACGATATCATCTCTCTTGACGGTGGTAAAGGTATCGTTATGGAAGGCGCTGTTAAACTAGTTGAAGCTCAAATCGATGATAACTGGAACAAATTCTTCACTTGGGTTGACGAAATCAGAGCATTAAAAGTTGAAGCTAACGCTGATACTCCAAAAGATATCGAAAACGCTTTGAAATTCGGTGCTGAAGGTGTTGGTCTTTGCAGAACTGAACACATGTTTATGGATCCTGACAGACTTCCTTGGGTACAAAAAATGATTATCGCAGGAACTCCTGAAGCAAGAAAAGAAGCATTAGACAAACTTCTTCCTATGCAATATTCAGACTTCTATGCAATGTTCAAAGCATTAGGCGACAAACCTCTAACTGTTAGACTTTTAGATCCTCCTCTTCACGAATTCCTTCCTTCAAAAGAAGATTTAATCGCTGAAGTTGCTACACTAAAAGCTCAAGGTAAAGACGCTAAAGAAAAAGAAGAAATGCTACATATCGTAGAAGGTCTTTCTGAATCTAACCCAATGATGGGTCTAAGAGGATGCCGTTTAGGTTTAACTTACCCTGAAATCAATGAAATGCAAGTTAGAGCAATCTTCGAAGCTTGCTGTGATTTGAAAAAAGAAGGCGTTGCTGTTAAACCTTGGGTAATGATTCCTCTAATCGGTCACGTAAACGAACTTAAAGTTGCTAAAGAAATCTTAGTTCGTGTAGCAAAAGACGTTATGACAGAAAAAGGTATCGAAGTTGAATACAAATTCGGTACAATGATTGAAATTCCACGTGCAGCATTAACAGCTGATGAAATTGCTGAATACGCAGAATTCTTCTCATTCGGTACAAACGACTTAACACAAATGACATTCGGTTACTCACGTGACGATGCTGAAGGTAAATTCTTGAACAGATATGTTGAACAAAAAATCTTACCTTCTAACCCATTCGAAACACTTGATCAAAAAGGTGTTGGTCAATTGATTGAAATGTCAATGGAAAAAGGTCACAAAGTTAATCCATCATTAGTTGGTGGTGTTTGTGGTGAACACGGTGGCGATCCTGATTCAGTTAAATTCTGTCACAGAATTGGCTTGAACTATGTATCTTGCTCACCATTCAGAATTCCACAAGCAAAACTTGCAGCAGCTCAAGCAGTTGTTGAAGGTAAATAATGTGAAGTTTGTAGATTCCGGTCTACGATCTGGAATCTCTTAACCAGACTCCGGATCAAGTCCGGAGTGACAATAAAAAAGGCGGAGTCATTAAACTCCGTCTTTTTTTGTTAAATCATCCTTTAAATGTGAAATGTAACTTATCATATTCAAAGATTTTTCCACTTCATTTAATATCTCTTGAATATTAAAAATATTACATGTTACGGACTCTCTAAGCCCTTCGATTCTCTTTTCAAATTTTTTAATAATCACATCTTTTGTTTCCATAGCTTAACCTTTCTAACTTAATTTTTGTACTTAATAATCTATCATTATACCTAAATTTAGGTACATGTATAACATAATATACACAAAAAGTCAATTAAGTTATTATACTAGCATGGGAATACGTGAAGACATAAAAATTTTAGTTACAAAAGAAGCCAAAACAATGACTGAAATTGCGGCTAAAATATATAAAGAAAAAGACAAAAGACAAGCAGTAAACAGTTTATCGCAAAAACTTCGTCTTAAAACAATAAGATTTGAAGAAGTTCGCCAAATCGCTGACATCCTTGGCTACGACATAGAATTCGTTAAAAGGAAATAATCCTATTTCGCACGTTGGAAAAAGCCTGCCAACTCTTTATGCGGCAATGTTTTAGAAATCGTTCTGCCATGAGGACATGTATAAGGCATTTTTGTTGTGCGCCATTTCTTAATTATTTCCTGCATTTGCCAGATAGAAAGCTTTGTATTAGCCTTCACTGCAGCTTTGCAAGATGTCGTAATAAGAATTTTTTCTTCCAAATTATCAATATCGCCCTCAATATTTTCTAAAATATCGGCAATTATATCTTTTGGATTAACTTTTGACAATAATTGCGGAACTTTTCTAAATATAATTTCAGTATCATTTAGAAACTCTATTCCATACCCGAATTTTTCGAATTTTGCTACATTTTCTTTAATCAATTCAGCTTCAGTAGAAGAGATTTGAATAACATCAGAAACAAAAAGTAATTGAGAAACAACATCTTTTTCTGACTTCAATTTTTCATAAATATAACGCTCTTCCGCAATATGCTGATCCACTATTTCCAAGCCTTCATCAGTTTCTATCAAAATATAAGTATCGTGATATTGTCCGATAATTTTCTCTTCATCCTCAGGAGCCTGAACTTGCGGCGTAAAAATCTGTTGTTGAGAAACAGTTTTAGTCTCAGAAAAACTCGGAGTCGGAAATATATTTTTAGACTGAATCTTACTCATTTTTTCATCAGAAATATAAATTGTATCAGATTTTTCATCAACATAAACATCTTTAGATTGATTAGGGAAATTCAAAACATTTGAATCATTTGCAAAACTATTAGACCCATAATCAGAATTTGAAACAGTTGCTTGAGGTTTTTCAACATAATTTGCTAAACCACCATCAATAGCTGAATATACAAAATTAAAAATTTGATTAGGATTTTTATATCGAACTTCTTTTTTAGTCGGATGCACATTGACATCAACATCATGAGATGGAATTTCAAGGTTCAAAACTACAAACGGGTATTTATTATTTGCCGTAAGATTTTTATAAACAGAGTCAACAGCTTTTTGCAGAACAGGACATTTAACCGCTCTTGAATTGATATAAAGATGATAACTCTTTTTACTTGATCTGGTATAATCCGGAGTACTCACAAAACCGCTGATTTTCAACCCCGAAAGTTCATCCGTTTTTAAAACTTCTTTCAAATTAGTAGTAACTTCAGAAGAATAAACTTCCTTAATAGTTTGAGTAAGATTATTTTGCCCTGTAGTTTTCAAAACAGTTTTACCAAACTTTTTCAACTCGATAGAAACTTCAGGATGCGAAAGCGCGATTGATTGAATAATTTCTTGAATATATGAAAATTCTGTATTCGCACTTTTTAAGAATTTCAAACGAACAGGCAAATTATAAAACAAATCCTTAATTTCCATAATCGTACCAACGGCACAACCTGTCTCAACTTGCTGAACTTCAGAATTTTCACATTTAACTTTTGTACCGGTCTCAAAATCTTTAGTTCTTGTTGTACAAGTTAATTTAGAAATAGAAATAATACTGGCAAGAGCTTCCCCACGAAAACCAAGAGTTTGAATATCAAACAAATCTCCATCTTCTTGAAGCTTACTTGTAGCATGTTTTGAAAACGCAAGCACAATCTCATCAGGATGAATTCCCGAACCGTTATCCGCAACCCTTATATCACGACAGTCATTAGTTATTTCAACACTAACTTTCTTCGC
>JAAVBM010000028.1 GCA_014803505.1 bacterium
ATCCACGTTAATTTTTAGACCAGCACGGGTGTGGTGGTCTTATTTTGTTACCTAATTTTCAACCTGTATGAAATTTTCAACGTTCATCAATTTAGTCTTGACTTTTTATTTGCAGGCTATTTCATTAGAAAAGAGGAATGAAAAAACAGAAAAATCAAAAAAGATTGGTGTTGACAGCATATAAAAATAAAGGTATCATGAAAATAATCAAAGACAATTTGAAAATAATCAGAGCATTGTTTGGCAAGGAGGGGTGGCACATGAACAATGAAGTTTTACTTTCAAATATTCGAGAGTTATGTAAAAAAAATAATATTTCGGTATCTGATTTGGAAAAAAAACTGAAGATTGGTGCAGGAACGATTTCTAGATGGAATAAAGCAAGTCCTTCATTGGATAAAGTTAAAGCTATAGCTCAATATTTTAATGTGTCAATTGACGAACTCTCCGGAAACAGAACAGAAGTCAATTCACAAAAAAAAGTTGATGAAGAAACAATCCAAATTATTGATTATTTGACAAGAAAAACAGTGGAAATAGATGAGGAGCAATGCTTTTGGCAAGATTATAAGAAATGTTCTGAGAATTTTGACTTGATGATTGATGGGTTGCCAAGTATGGATTCTGAGGTAAATCTAGACATAATACCAGAAATGAGTAAATTATTTTATGCATACGATGAGATTGAAAGCTATTTGTTGGAAGTATTTTATTGCATGAATAAATATTATGATTGCGAAACGCATATTCACTTGTATTTAGTACCAGATGAATCGGAAAAACCTAATTTGGAGTGTGACGATAAAAAAGTATTGCAACCATTATATGGTGCCATAATGGATAAGAAGAAGCAGCTAAAAACTCAGGAAAATGCTCGAAAAAAGAGGAGTGAATTGTTGAAAATGATTAATAAGTTAGAAGAATAATGTTATTATACATAGTAATTTATAATATAGGATAAAATAGAAAGTAAAGCTTTTATAGTAGATTACAAACTTAGATAAAATTAACTTTATATTACATATTAGATGAGGATAGTATTTGAAACTACAATGTGCAATATAATCAAAAAATCATTAGGCTATATACGCTGACTTGATATAATAGAGAGGGATAAGGTACATTAACACTTGACTCAGTAAAAAACACATAAAAGAAAAGAGACTATTTATTGTAAAAAATAGAAAAAAGAGAATGTCATATTTATAATCTTGAGATACATGTCATTTGTCGATGTTTTTGACATGGAAAATTTCGTATGATGGAGGAAGTCTAGCTTCAAATAATATACCAAGAGGCGTATGTAGATAAGACGCGGTCTTTTTTAGAAGGCTAAGAATTTTATTTAACTGTGGTATTACAAATGTATATATTTTAGAATGGTAATTACTTGCAGTAAAATGGTTTTTAAGGCAATTGGGTATAAATAGAGGAATGCAGTATGTGCGATCAGGAGAAAAAGGGGCAGAAAAAGCAAAAAGAGCAAAAAGAGCAAAAGTGGTCTTGGGATAGCGTGACTAGTTTATTTAATATTGCCTTGACTTTAATTACAGCATTGCAATCTTTTAAAAATAATGGGATTTCTCAACGTAATTTTAATATATCAGTATTAATTTCAATGCTATTAGCCGTATCTATGATAAGCCTTTGTCTACATATATATTTTAAAGAAAGAAAAACGTATAAAAGCAATTTGGACAACTGAGCAAATATGCTGAAACGAATAAGAAGGTTCGACAGGAATATGGATTTTGGTTTACTGAATTTGCGAAAGAATATCATATAAATTTGAAAAAGAATATGCTAAGGAAAGTCAAAGGAATTTTTTTTACTTTAGTAACAATAGTTGTTGTATGTATATGTTTTCCTCAAAATGCACAAGCTTTTTGGAATGGCATATTAGGTGTAGAAGTAGAAGAAGGGGAAGATGAGGAAGATGAAGAGCCAGATATAGTAAAAGTTGATGAAAAGGAGGCAGAAGAAGTAGCACGAGAAGAAAGAGATATGCGATGGCGCTTTGTGTTAGATAAGCCGGAATATAGTTTTACGTTGGAAACCCAAATGCAAAATCAAGTGTTTTTTTGTTCGGATAAAGAGTTTGCAGAATGGAAAGTTTATGTACAAGAGACTGTAAAAAAATGGGAAACGGAACAAAAAGAAAGTGTAAATTATAGAACCGTAAGAGATAGTGCTGGGAATAGCTTTTTTGATTACACAAGTAGTGAAGATAGCTTTAAAGCTAAAGTAGATTATATGTCACAATATATATACTATGATGAATGGTTAGAGCATGCGCCACATTCTTCAGAATATGATAAATGTATATTAGGAAGGGGAAATTTGAACAAAGTAGAAGTGGAAGGAGTAATTGGATGTTACGAAATATGCTGGAAACTAGCAAACGATTATCTCTATTGTGCACAGGAATATGAGAGGCAGACGGAAGACGCAGACGCAATATTATTTTATTATACCAATAGCATTTATTATTGTATGGAAGCGTTAAAATATTCTATAAGTGAAGACGAGTATAATAGAGTATATCATTTTATGGTAATGCGATATCATGATATTTATAGAGATGAGTGCATAATTTCACAAGAATATAAAACAATGGCAAATAATATTTATTTAATATTGGTAGAGATGGATGCGCTAAGAAATATTAGATAGGGCAGCCTTTTTGGGGAAATATTATATAACATATTTCTTACAAGGATAATTAAATCATAGATGAATATCTGTATTAAAATGAGTCTTATAAAGTGAGAACAGTGGAACGATACTTTACTCAAAAGAGTGTGTGAAACAAAGGAACGGACAAGAACCTTTAAATCGTGCTTTATTAAATTCTTGTTTAGCTGTATAATGTTATTAGACATGGTGTTTAGCCTCCTTCGGTGAATTTTGTTGTGGTGACTTTATTCTACCAAACGGCTATAGACCATGTCTATTTTTATGAAATTAATTTGTGAAATTTATTATACCTCATCAAGAAAATAATAGCGAAAAATAGCTGGGAATATATAACAAGAAATTTAGAAAATGTGGTAAAATTCCTCATCGCAGAAGATATAAGTCTGGGAATTTTTTGCTTTCCAGTTACTCCGGCATCAGATTTGTCGCTAAATGCTCGGTACTTCCGTTTTCCAATAAAAAGTTAATACTCATTAAGGTAAGTGACTCTTTATCATGTGAAACAGGATATGTAAACAGAACATCCTCCTGTTCACAAGCAGCTTTTTAATGTCTTGGGAATACGCAAAGGAAACAGTATTCCTCTGGAATTTAGAAAGCGGAACATATCTTCAGAAGGATAATCCCTGTCAAACATAATTATACTGTCAGGGAATTTCGACAGATAATTCATATGTTTTTTGTCGATTTCCTTTCATTGCTGCGATATGGGAGGAGAGAAATATCATCAAAATATCATTCATAACAACATAAAGAACTGATACGAAAGCAAGAGGAGATACTGTCTTCGCTTTTTAGAATTGCCATCAAATACCTTATAGTTGTTTTCTGATTCCGTAATCTGTGTGGTACTGCCGTCAACAGTATAGATATGAAAACCATTCAGTATGTAAGTTAGAAGCCATAGAGTAAAACTGTTCGACTGAAAGATGGAACAAATCAAGAAAAACCTCAAGTGAAATTTCCTGTTTGGATACAAATGGCGGAATCTCACATGAAAAGAAATATAAGAACTGTGAATAATTAATAGATATGGATTTAAGTGAAGTGTGGAGTAAAAAATAAATCAGTTTTGCGGGTGAGAGTTTTCCTGACCGTGTAAAAGCACTTCCAATGCGGTGTTTTTCTAAAAAACCAGAATTAATCTTTTCGTTGGGAAGCTGTAAGATGAAATTATGATTTCATTTGTAATTATAAAAGCACCTCGTATTAAAGAGTATGATTAATGTGATGCAACATTTTTGGGATATTTTCATAATTTTTTTGTTTAGCGGTTTCTAGGTTGACGACATTGCCGGTTTTACATGTTGTAACGACTAATTCGATTATTAGAGAGATTACAAACGTTAAATAGAAAACAGTACATGCCGAGATTCGCGTAATGAATTATAATGTTGCATAAAGTGTACTAATGTGATAAAATAGTACATAAAATATGTGAGATATATGGAGCATTCCTGTAATTCAGAAATAATGCCAATTGAATAAAAAGAAACCTCTGATGTATGATTAGAGTGTTCATCTTGGCGGATGAAACAAAAACACTTTTAATCAACGGAGGTTTCTACTAATGAATTTAACACAGAATGACAGACTAAAGCAAGTAACATCTGACACTTTAATCGTAGGTGTTGATGTGGGATCACAGACTCACTTCTGCAGGGCTTTTGACTGGAGAGGATTTGAACTCTCCCGCAGGGTGTTTAAGTTTAGTAACACGGGAAAGGGATTCCTTACGTTCCTTAGATGGACGGAAGAACTCCTGAATAAGACGGATATGAAAAAGGTGATTGTTGGCTGCGAGCCTACCGGCTGCTACTGGCTTACTTTTCAGAAATTCCTGCAGGATCATGAAATCCAGCTTGTAACGGTTAATCCGTTTACGGTAAACAGAAGCAAGGAGCTGGATGACAACAGTCCGGAAAAGAGTGATCTGAAAGACCCAAAGACTATTGCATTACTTGTGAAGGATGGAAGGTTTTCAACATCATATCTTCCAGGTGGAGTTTATGCAGAGATCAGGGAGGCATCTGTATGCAGGGAACAGATCATGAAACAGCATGTACGTCTGTCGAATCAGATACAGGGATGGCTTCAGAAGTTTTTCCCAGAGTATTTTGAGTGTTATGCTGACTGGGATTCGACCAGTGGATTAATGCTTCTTAAAGAGGCCTCGCTTCCACAGGATATATTAAAAACAGGTGCAGGTGGAATCAATCAGATATGGCGTGATGCCAAGGTACGTGCGGCAGGAATAAAGAGGGCCCAGACCCTGGTTGAAGCCGCACAGAACAGTGTAGGACTTGAGGCAGGAGAAGCAGCAAGGCTTGAAATCTGGATTCTGGTAAATGACTACATATCCAAGGAAGAACAGCTGAGAAGACTTGATGAATATTTGGAAGAAAAAGTAAAAGAAGTGCCAAATGTGGAGAAACTGCTCGCCATAAAAGGAGTAGGGCTGAGTACAGTGATTGGCTTTGTTGCAGAGGTTGGTGATATCGGGCGTTTCACCGATCCTAAGCAGATACAGAAGCTTGCCGGATTAGAGATAGTAAAGAAAAGTTCCGGCAAAAAGAAAGGGCAGCCGAGGATCAGCAAGAGGGGCAGAAGAAAACTACGGAGAACGATGTATGAGTCAGCGCGGTCACTGATCAATTGGAATCCGGCATTTCAGGATGTGTTCCTTTATTACAGGAACAGGGAAAGGAATCCGCTTGGAGGAATGCAGGCAAAGATAGCAGTAGCATGCAAGGCAATACGTGTATTCTACGTAGTACTACAGACAGGCTGTGAGTTTGATGAAGAACGATTCAGAAAGGATATCATCAGACCGGAAGCAGCCTGAAAATAAAACAGCACACTGTAGCAGAAAACGTCCGTCATGGATTCAATTGGTGCTGGATTACAGGAGTGCTCTCTAGGCAATGACAAAGCAGAGCGAAGCCGTTATAGCATATTTTATAGGACATGACCCTGATATGGAGCAGAGACGGCACCCCACTATGGGCAGGCTGGACGAAGGAATTTAGGACCCGCCGGAAACGGAAGGATGATCCTGTTAGACATGAGAGGTTAGCAGCCATAGGAAAGAATGGGACACAGATTCGCCTTCATAAAAAAGGATGACGTTTTTATTCGTGTACCTTTCTGACAGGAAAACGAAGTGCATTGAACCTGAAATGACACAGTTTTCGTCCATTATCAAATGCAGAGTCATTGTTGTAACTTTATAAATCATTGCATAAATGGCTAAAACAGCGGCTCTTTTGTGCAAAATATATAAGAAAGTATAGAGAGATGTATATGGAAAAAGAAAAGGTTAATCAGGGAAAAAAAGAATATACGGATAATTTTTTGACAGAACAGGGAAAAAAAATTTTACAATATATATTGATGTTTCCTGGAATTTGCTCGGGTGATTTGGCCAAAATGTTAAAGGTTAAAAAGAATAGTATGAGTAACGCTTTAGACCGTTTAAAGGGAAGCCAGTATGCACTTATAAAGTTTGAAACTCAAGGCAGAAATAAATTATATTATTTAACGGAATGGGGAGAAAGTTATACAAAAGACTTTCTGTTACCACCTAAAAATGGAGAACAGCAGAATGGTTCACAGGAAAATAATGTAGCGGATCTTTTTGAGGGCGCGGAGCTTTATGAAAAAAAAGCAGAAAAGTACATTTCAGATTTAGATAAGTTGAATCCTGAATGGAAGTATTTGTTATATTCGTTTCTGGATAGTGGAAATGAGTGCAGTGATGAAGAAATAAATGACTTGATGATAAAACTGTTGGAAATACTTTTGAAGCTGTTTAAAGCGAAAAATCAAAGTAATTACAGAAAACTCCTAGAGAAAATTCCTGGTGTAATTGTAAATGAGAAGATTGAACAATGGATTATACAGCAGAATTCATTGGAACCTTTATGGGATATGGCAGCGGGATCAGAATGGATACATGTAGCTGAATTTATTGATGAAATATTTGAGAGAAATACTCCTTTCGCTGGGTATGAGTTTGAAAATGAAGCTATAAAGGATGATTCTAACTCATATGAGTTAGGACAAGCAGCGGTTGAATTGGGGAAATTTCTCATAGAAGCGAGGCGGAAGAAGGATACAAAAAAGATTTTTTATGATGAATTCGTAAAGAAATATCCTTGGTGTAATAAAGAGTTGGTATTTTATATTGCCGAAAAGTACATAACAATGATAAGGAATACGGGGAAATGAGAAATAATAGAGGGAATAATGTATGGGTGTTGCAAATAATACTAAAAAGAAAGGGAAAAAAGTTCATAAAAATGAAAATGATAATGAGAGCAGAGCAGTAATATTTGCTAGAATGATATCGGTGATTTTAGCTGCTGTTGCGGCAATAATATGGAATCGTAAGTTGTTAAGCGCTGAGGAAGCATTAGCACTTTTTACGATGATTGGCGGCGCTGTATCAGCATTGGGGGGAATATTTTCGAAAAATAAATTGCGTAATATTGTAATAATAATTTGTATATTCATCATTGGTTTTGCGGTTGTGCTATTTTTTGTTGAGCTTATGTTCAGAAGTGAGATTGATAATACAGATAATACAGAGAAGACAGAAGTTGATGAAAATCAGGGGGAAGAGCCTGAAGAAGAGGAAGAACATTATGTAGCAAAAGAATTCGTCTATGAATTGGATGTACTATTTGGAGATTTGGTGTACTATGTGGAGGGACATGAGATTGAGAAGAATGACAGAAGCAGTGCTTTAGAGAATCTAATTCATGAGAATTTGAATTGTGGGAAGTTGCCTGAACGGTATGAAGATGATTCAGACAAGCTTAATAGTGGCGTTTATGCTCAAAAGACAAATATAGCAAATGAATATTATGATAGTTATATGGCTGTAAAAGATAAGGATATTGATAGAGGATATAAGCTTGAGTTCTTACAGAACGCAAGGGAAAATAGGAGAGCAGCAGATGATGAGTATGTGACGATAGAGAATAGCATTAATCTTGTATGGGCATGTGAAGCAGAACGATATGAACTGGGCTTGTGCATAGCGGAAGAAGATAATGCTGAACGAATTAAAGAATTGGAAAAAGAGGCAAAGGAATGTAACAGGGAGATTATGAAAACAGTATGGAATATTATGTTGATAGAATATTGTCTTGGAAAAGATATTAATAAAACTATGGCAATAAAATTGGTCGAATCCTATGAATGGGAAAGAGATCATAAGCCAGATGATGATGTCGATTATAATGAAATAATTGATGCGTTTAAGAATGTATTAGATATTTAGTTTGAGAGTTTTATGAGTGAAGTATATGACATTGGAAAAAGTATACAGAAGAAAAATTGGTAAATTTACTGACGCAGATATTGCCGCACATTGTCTAAACATAAAGAGAACATCAATTTTGGAGGGGTTGAAGAAACGGATGGTTGAGGGCAGTATTATTCGGTATGGAAGTGGGAGAAGCACATATTATGTGAAATCCAGCAGTCAGTAAGTTTAGTTCATTGCATTAAGAAATTAGATGTAAAAATGTTGTGTGAATGAGAAAGATGATATGCACGCAAAAATTGCAAAGTCTATTATGGAAATGATAGAGGTATGCCCATATATGGAATACATAGGTATTGGGATTTGCGCTGTTTCAGTAATTACTATCTGTGTGGTATTAATCCTAAAATCAAGTAAAAATCTTTACATGATTGGGGGGCGGACAAAAAGTTGGACACTAGTGAGAAAAATCGATCTACGGTAAAAAACTCCAGTGGTTATATGATAGTGTTGAATGAATATTCTTGTGCGGTGAAACCGCATGTCCGGACTGGCGGGAACCGTCAGTCCGGCACACAGAAACCGTTGCTGTGAGTTTACTCATGCAATGCTTTGTCTAAGCCATATACCTCACGCATTGATCTGTCGTTTTGAGGATCAATGCTGGTAATATTGATAAAGTAGCTATCATGAGAAATTCTGTCAATGATGGCAGCGGCAAGAGGGCTGTCATCGCCTCCAAGCTGGTCTTACCATTCAGAATACTCATACTGGGAGCAGAAAATGGTGGATGATTTCTTCCGTCTTTTATGCAGGAGTTCGAAGATATCCCTTTGTTCCGCTTCTGTAGGTTTTAAGAGAAGCCATTCATCAATGATAAGTACCAAAGGATTGGCGTACTTTGCCATTACCTTTTTATAGCCGCCGTCAGACCGTGCCATTTCCAAATGTTTGAACATCTTCCCTGCAGGGAGGTTCTTTTGGATTCTTTGACGGACGAAGAAAAGAGCTGTTATGTCTGCGGCACCTTGATGGTACCTATTGGAACAGAGAACGCCCGGACAGAGCTTGAAAAATCCGGGATATTCCCGGTTCCTCAGCACTTTATGATTTATTGACACAGCATTCCCGAACTTTAGGGCTCCAGAGAGCCATATCTTCAAGCTCCTCGTCAGATATGTTTTTGTCTGGTCTTGCTTCGAGAAGGTATTCCAGGTACTTCTGAGGGTTCAGACCGTTTGCTCTGGCGGCTTCAAGAAGGGAATATATCATCATGCTGGCATTAGCTCCGTCTATGGAATCGCAGAACAGCCAGTTGCGCCTCCCGACTGTTATGGGGCAGATAGAGTTCTCGCTTAAGTTGTTTGAAATGCTGCAGTGTCCGTCCTCAAGATAGGTCATCATATAGTTCTGCTGGTTACGCGCATAAGTCAATGCCCTGGCCAAACGGCTTCCATTTGGGGCGTTCTGCTTATTGAACCACGCCAAGAAAGCCTCTACGACAGGTCTTTGGTCCTTGAGACGGCGGTTATATATCTGCTTGCAGGAGAGCCCTTTTTCACGGTAGTTCCTCTCGTATTCGAATAGTTTATTGCAGTAGAGGAATCCCTGTACGGTAGGGGCGGTGTAATTCTTTTCCTTGCCTTTGGGAATCGCTTCCCCAAAATATCTTCTGATGTGTGCATAGCAGCATCTTTTGAAGTCCTTTAACTTGTTGTATCCGGCATATCCGTCTACGTTGATGTAGGTGCCGGGTTCCGATACTTCAAAGAACTTCGCGGCAGCATCACCATTTCTTGTCGGATGGTACTGATAAACGATGATTGGATTTAATCTATCATCCCTGGAACGGAACAGCCACACATTTGCAAACGAATAGGTAAAAAGGGTGATTTTACATATTTTCAGAGGTAATTTATACCAAGTTATAGTATGATATAAGAGGGAAGGGTGTTTTTGGGATTCTATGGAAAAACTTGAAAACACTAGGAAAAACCAAGCAATACCAAGCTATAAGGAGATATAAGAGCAATGATAAACATTTTATTCGTTTGCCACGGCACCACAGCGGATAGCCAGGAATTGGCGGTACTTGTGGGGCAAAGTGCGGCATTTGGGACGGTGGGGTACTACGGTTTTACTACGAGCGAGGGCGTGAAAAACTTGCTGTTTCAAGCTTATGTGGAGTTGTCAAGTTTGGCGGAAAGTGTCGATGAAATTATTATATATCGGATACGACATAAGAGCATGCGTTTTCAGGTGCAATTTTAAGATAGTATTTATTTGATGGGAGATTAAAGTATGAACGAGAATTATAAAGTAATAAACGAATATATATTAACTAATGAAAAATTGGATATTGAGCGTCTTACTGTAAGCAAAGAAAAAAGTGAGATTGCAGAACAATTAGAAAGTCTTTCAAATGAAGAACTGCTAGAAATTCGCTCAAAAGTAATACATCAACTATTTCATAACCGGAAGAAATATCTGCGGTTTAACAGAAGGGAGGTTGAAGAAGGCAGGGTCATATATATATTTTCAGTTTTAACTGCTCAATTAGCAGATTTTGACCGCACATACTTCGAGGGGAAATTCAGAGTGGAAGCAGAAGAAATAAGTTTATATGATGATACTGTGGAACGGGTGATTGATACTTTATATAAGCCATATTATTGTGAAGCTGTGATAGAATTAAACGAGTATGAGGATAGGGAAAAAGGAAGGATAATTGAGGAGGGGATTAATGGAGAATGGAATTCAATCAGAGAATATGATGAACCGACAAATAATTCATTTCCTATAACAATACATTTTGGTGCTTCACCGTTTATGATTAAAAAAATGCATGCGGAATGGTATACAGCGCTGGAGGAAAAAGACAAAAAGCAAGTGGAGTCAATTTTAGATAAATATGAAGGGAAGGATTTGAATTATATTGGTCAGCCTGACGGGAAGGCGCAATTTGATGGTTTATTTCAAAATGTAACGGAATCCAATGTCCATGTATTGCGGGTAGGCCAGGCTTCTGCCAATTATTGCTTTACAACAAATACGAAAACACATAAATATTATTTTGATGTTGGCTTGCCAACAGATGGAAATATGTTAACGGGTGATGGATTGAAATTTTTAGAAGATAAAATTGTAAAAGGGTATTTTGAGATAGCCGAGCCAGAGACAGTTATTTTATCCCATTGGCATAGTGACCATGTAAAAGGTGCGTTTACGATGAAAGACGTAGCAGCTATGGTATGGTTGGCTCCAGTATTTAAGGTTAGCCGTACGACAAACCCTGAATCTGTAAATAGGCTGGGGAGCTATATATACAGTAAGAAAAAACTTGCGAGTATACAGGCTAATCAGAATCCAATATATACCTGCGGAGTTTTTGCTTTATATCATGGAGTTGGGAGTAAGTTAAATGATAAATGTTTTATGCTTCAACTCAATAGTACTTTACTACCTGGAGATTGCCAATTTGATTTTTGGCCACAGGGATTTGCTAAAACTAAGTTCAAATACAAAAACCTTGTTTTTCCGCATCATGGGGCAGATATGAAGGATATAAATAACCGTATCGATTGTTTGCAAAATTCATGTGATACGAAAGTTATTATTCCGACTGGATATAATCTTCGCTATGGGCATCCAGCGGATAATAGTAATATTTTTAATGGAAAAAATTATACTGTTTTTCCGACAAATCCAATTAATAAGAAGAATAATAATGCAAGTGGTAGTATTTTTACTAATTATTTCAATTTATGTGTTGACGCTCGTTCAGACAGCGTACATAGGACGAATACCTTTTTGACAAAAACTGAAAACAAAGAATTTTCAATCCATGATAAGTGATAGGAAGATGATAGCATTTGGTTATTTGTTAATATTATTGTACTTAATGTGATAATGCAAATTTTTGGAGCAATAATTTTGATGCTTAGAGGTGTCTTAGTTTCCGGTGGATAAAGTTGCGGAAACCTCACAAAGCCCGTAAATACGGCATTCTTGGCACTGCATAGGTCTGAAAGATACATTATTTTCTTGTGTTTTAAGGGACATTTTTACATTTGAGAGTGGGTGAGCTTCTGTTCTGGAGTTCTTTTGCCGAAAAGTATGGGGATAGTGTCAATAGTTTTTCGCAAATTTAATCTTCCGTTTGGCAACCAGCAGTCAACCGGCTGTGATATCAGACAACAGTTCATCCTCCGCTTGGGTGAGATGATCCATGTTCATATAGCGGCGTGTTCCCCACTGGGTTCCGGCTACATGGCGGAGTCTGGCGCATACCAGCATAAGTGCGCTCTGTCCATCCGGGAATGCCCCGATCGCCTTTGTCCGGCGTTTGATCTCACGGTTGAGGCGCTCGATGGTGTTGTTTGTCCGTATCCGGCTCCAGTGCTGAGTGGGAAAGTCCATATAGGTAAGGGTTTCCTCTATGCC
>JAAVBM010000029.1 GCA_014803505.1 bacterium
CGGCAGGGTATCGCTCAGGCAGCAGCAAACGGCGCAGAAGCGCTTGCAGCATATGACGAAATGAACGCGGAGCAACAGAGCAGGTACGCGGAATTGATCGCGCAGCTGCGGGATGTAACGGCACAGCTGGAAGAGGCGGCTCGCACGCTGGGAGCGCTTCGCGGTCCGCTAAACAAGGGGCCGGCTTTGGCAACATATAACAAAGCCGCGACAGCATACAGCAAGGCGTTGGAGATGATACCGGATACACTGCAGAAGCTGCAGGCGGCGCTTAGCACGCGTCAGTAGGTCGAAGGTGAGGGGCCGCGTAGCAATGCGCGGTCTCATTCCCTTTCATACAGGGGGATCGCAGGCATCAATGCGCCGCAGGGCGTCTAACATACAGGCAAATAGACATAGTTGGTCCCCAACTTTGGCCACGATTGGAGGGCGATAAATGGCACAGGGACAAAAAGTAACCGTCACGTTTGCCGCTGAGGACAAATTCAGCGGCCCCGTGGCAGCTATGGCGGCCGCCGTCAGTGGAATGATCGGCAACGTCAACGCGGCGCACAACGGCATTTCACAAATGGCCGAGGCAGGCAGCGCAGCGGTGAACCAGATTCGCGGACAGGCAGATGCTATGGCAGGCGCAGCGCAAAGTGCGGCAAATGCAGCAGACACGCTTGCCGGCAGTACGGAACGGCTTGGAGCATCAGGTGCGTCAGCAGCGGCCGGCATGTCCGAAATGGCAGCCGCTGCGTATGAGGCTGCCGGGGCAGATGCTGCCGTTGTGGAGGTCGCCGCGCAGCTTGGAGCGGCAACGGAAGCGCTCACAGAACAGTGTGCATCCGCACAGGAGGCGCAGAACGAACTTAACGCCGCGATGAGCGAAGCGGAGGCGGCCTTTGAGGAACTAAATGCAGCCACGGGCGACGTGACCGAGGCGCAGGAAATGCTTGTGAACGCGATGGACGCGGCGCAATCGGCGCAAGAGGAACTAACGCGTGCGCAGGAAGGGGCGACAGCAGCGCAGCAGGAAGCCTTAGAGATTATGCAGTCAGGCACGGCCACCATGGAAGAAATACAGGCGGTCACAGAGCGGGTGGTAGAGTCGCAGGCGCACTTGGCGGAGGCGGAGGAAGCCGCACGCGGCGCGACTGAAGATTTGGTGGACGCTACGGATGAAGTGCGGGACGGCATGGCCGCAATGGGCGAAGAATCTGACAAGGCCGGCGGCGCTATTGAGAAAATGTTTGGCAAGGTTGGGAGCCTCGTCGGGAATCTTGCTAAAGGTGATATCGGGGCCGCACTTGAGGATCTAATAGAGATCATCGAGGAAGTCATTGAAGTCGTCATGGAATGTGTGGAGGCGTTCGCGACCTTTGAAGAGGGCTTGGCGAAAGTGTCCACGATTGCCGACACGTCGCAGAAATCCATGCAGAGCATCCGGCAGGACCTTATGCAGCTTTCCATGGATACCGGGACAAGCGTCAATGAACTGCTAGACGCGGAGTACCAGGCGCTTAGCGCAAGCGTGGAAACCGCCAAATCAACAGAGTTTGTTGCTACAGCTAGTCAGCTCGCCGCAGGTGGTTTCACTTCCACGGCTACAGCAGTAGACGTACTGACAACGGCAATAAACGCGTACGGGCTGTCAGCGGACGATGCAACCAGTATTTCCGACATGCTCATACAGACGCAGAACGCGGGAAAAACTACGGTAGATGAACTAGCGTCTGCTATGGGCCGGGTTATTCCGGTAGCGCAGGCATACGGCGTGGATCTTGCGAATCTGTGCAGCGGTTACGTGCAGCTGACGAAAACCGGTATCAATACGGCAGAATCTACGACCTATCTGAAATCCATGTTCAACGAACTCGGAGACGCCGGCTCTCAGGTCGGTCAAATCCTTGTCAGCCAGACCGGGCAGAGCTTCGCGCAGCTTATGGCTTCGGGAATGAACTTAGGCGAGGTCATCGGGATTTTAGGAGATGCGGCAGGCGGCAGCGCCGACGCGCTCAACGGTCTTTTTAGCAGCTCCGAGGCAGGCAGCGCAGCGGTGAACATCTACAGCGCCGGGGTGGAATCATTCACAGCAACGCTGGATGGAATGGCAAACAGCGCCGGCAACACGGCAAGCGCTTTCGCCACGATGGAAAACACCACTGCGGACGCGCTGGAAGATCTGTCTAACGCATTCGAGAATCTTCACATAGCAGCCGGGGAGATGTTCGCGCCGATTGTAACACCGATCACACAGGCAATGACAAGCATCATCAATCTCGTAACCACAGCGATATCCAAGATCGGCGGGCTTTTGAGCGGACTGCTTGCACCTGTCTTTGAGTGGGTGTGCGACGGCATCAGTTGGGTATGCGACAGCCTGCAGAACCTAATTGATCTAATTCCTAGCGGCTCGGAGGAATACCGCAAGGCAACACCTATAGCCAAAGACTACGCCGATACGCTCGACCGGCTGCAGGGGCAGTATGACGGGCTTGTTGACCGCGTAGGCGAAGAGGCCGCCGCACAGAGTGACCTTGCTGTGCAGCTTGGACAGGCACAGACCGAATATAGTCTGATGTCGCAGACGATGGACGATTACATGCAGCATGTGGCTGACTCATCGAAAACCGTCTCCGACTTGGGCAGCCGGATAGATGAGCAGGTGGCAAGCGTACAGACCGCCGGCCGGGCAGCCGGGCTGTACGTGGACCGCATAACGCAGCTCGCCACAAAGAGCAACCGGACAGCATCGGAGACAAAACTTCTTGCCGGCCTTGTGGACCAGCTGAATGAGGACTATGCGGGACTAAACGTCACGGTGGCCGACTTTGAGGGCATAACCGACAGGTCCACAGAGGCAATCCGCCGGCAGATCGACCAAATGAACGATACATCCGCGCTTGAGAATTATTCGAGGCTGTATGCGGAGACAAGCAAAACGCTTGATAACGTGCTTGTCGAAAAGGACGTTGCAGAGGAGATGTTGGCAAGCGCGCAGAAGCGATTCGACAATGCCGAGTGGTGGGAGCAGCTGGGGCTCTTTGGATCATCCGTGAAATCAAACCTGGACGATGCACGCGAAGCGTTTGAGAGTTATTCCGACCAGGCAGACTATCTCGAGGAAAAACTTGGCTCCCTGGAACGCGTCATGGACAGCGTAGGCAGCGCCGGGCAGGAAGCCGGCGAAAAATCCTTTGCGGCACTCAGTCAGACCGAGCAAGGGCAGGTAGCCGCCGCGACCGCGTTTCAGTCCATCAGCGGTAGCATTCAGAATGTCATCGCCGCGTATGATGAAGCATACGATGCGGCGCGGGAATCCATTCTCGGGCAAATCAGCCTGTTTGACGAGTTTACGGCGAACACGGAAATTTCCGTCAGCGACATGATTAACAATCTGCGCTCGCAGAATGATGCAGCGGAAAATTGGGCCGCAAATCTCGCAAATATCCGGTCATACCTGGAAAGCACCGAGCAATACAGCGGCGACGCGATTAACGGAATGATGGGGAACCTGTCTGAACTGAGTGAGGATACCGCAGGCGCGGCGTCGGCGCTCAGTGAACTTGCAACCGCAGCGGCAAGCGGCAACGAGGACGCGCAGCGGGAAATTGCCGAACTAATGACCGAACTTGGCCGGGCGGAGCAAAACGTGGATACGCTGCCGGACAGCGTGGGGAACTCAGTAAGCGGCGCGGAAACGGCGCTGGATGGTCTGACGCTGTATGCACAGGACATTATAAGCGGCCTAAACCTTGAGCCGGAGGCGCAGGCGGCGGCGACCCAAACCATAGGCGCATGGATCGGAGAGATACAGGCTCAGGCAGGACCGATGAAGGATGAAGCGTTCAATGCGGCAAATGGCGCAGCCTCAGATATCATCGCTGAATTTAGCCGGGCCGCAACTGAGGTCGGGAATTACTGCACCAGCATGACAAACAGCATCGACGGACTGCCGACCGAAAAACACTTTACCTACTATCTCCACACGCAAGGCGACTTGCCGAACATGTCGAACCTGCAGGGGAACGCCAAAGGTACCCGTTACAGCGCCGACATGTTCATAGCCGGTGAGGAAGGGCCGGAGCTTATCATGGGCGCGCGGGGCAGCCGGGTATATAACGCGCACGAAACCCGCGCAATCCTGGATGCACTGTCCGGCACCACACAGCCGGACGCACTAAACGCGCTTGCACCTGATATGGACGCGGCCTCGATGATGCAGCAGAGCGTGGAGGAAGTCGCGCAGCCGCAGGAAGCTGCCGAATGGCCGGCAGAGATCGTCCCGGCCGTGCTGAACATCGCAGATTCGCTTGGCACCATGGCCGGCACACAATCGCAGATGCTTGACCTGCAGCGGAGCGCCGAGAGCCGAAGCGGGATCATGGACCCAAGCGGGGCCGGCTGGGCAACGCGGGGCGCGCTCACGCAGGCGCAGTTTATGGAGAACTTCGGGCAGGTCTCAGACGGCCTTGGCGAATGGATCGCCGGCAGGCTGAACCGCCGCCAGGGCGTGGACGGCGTAGTGCAGGACCGCAGCCTTGATATTGCACGGGAACTGATGGACCGCCTCAACATCGACCCGGATGGACAGACGCAGTTTAAGCAGAGCGGCGACCCGTTCCGCAAGCTCGACCTGAACGCCGAGTTTGCCGGGGTAAGTGACAAGCTGGGCAGCTGGATCGCAGACCGCATAGAGCGGCGCGGGGATGTAGGCGGCATTGCGCAGGAGAGGCGCGACCTTCTGTCTGACTTTCTGAGAGAGCGCGGCAGCCTCGATCCATCGGGCGGCGGTCCGGTGAATGTGGTACTGCCTGATGACCTGTTTGATCCAGTGGGCATTGCCGGCATCCGGGACGCGCTCGGACATGATGACGCGGTTGATCCAAGCGGTCTTGGGAGCCGCGCCGACGATATCACGGATGCGCGCCGGCAGACAGAAAGCCCGTGGATGGATCCAAGCGGCGGATCTAACAGCACGCTCGAGATCAGTCTTAACGGCAAAGGCGCGATAAGCGTGACGGGTTCCGGCATGAGCCCGGAAGAGGTCGCGGCGCAGATATCGAAGCAGATTGCAGACGAATCCAAGGATGTACTGCTAGAGATCATCAAGCAGGAAGCATTTACAGAGGGAGAACGGCATTATGTCTATTAGTAGGCACGCGGTAGAATAGCCGCATAGAAACACAAAAACCCCGGTATCCCTACGGGGTTTCGTGCGCCAACCGCAGTTAGCACATAATGGAATTGTACGGACATGGTAGCACGGGGACCAGGACGCAGGCAAGACCGGCACGGGAAAGGTGGTAGAGAGTGGCAAAGAAATTGAATCAGGACATTATACAGGCGGCGGTATCGTTCGTGAACGATTGGCCGCAGTATCTGACGGGGACGGATGCAGAGCGGTACGCGGAGATTGCAGCCATGCCAGCGAATGAGCGGACGGACAGACAGCACGAATCATTAACACTGCTACACGGGGTAGCGGTTGCCGTATTTGCGTACAATCCACAAAACCAAACACACCACGCGGAGATGATCGAAGCGGCGCGGCAGATTGCGACGGATATAATCCTGCAGGAACGGGGCGAAATCCGCGCCTACATGATTAAACACGGTTACACAGACGAGACGATGCAGGCGTTAGATACAGAGCATGTGGGAAAGGATCTGACGAAAGCAGAGCGCCGTCTCGCAGATACTTTTTCAGAGTCAGCGTTACAGGATCATCTAAGAAATGCTGTATTTCATTGTGAAATGGCAATCCTGAGCAGCAAGGCGAATCACAAGACAAGGCGGCGGATAGGCTCGTTAATCACAGACTTAGTAGCGCAACGGTGGACGCTGGGAGCGAGAACCGACGGCGTGCAGAACTACGTTGTACCGCATACGCCGTTACGGCCAGCTGCGACGATGACGCAGGGAACGTCAGGCGTAGGCCGGGCAATGTGCGAAGCGAGCGCCAACCGTGGGAAGATTGTAAAATACCCGGCGCTTCCTAAGACAAAGAAAAGGGCGCGGGTAGACAGCGCCGTAACAGTAATACGCAATGCGGACCTTGCGTTGCAGGACGCATTCCATCCGGCCGACCTGCAGGTACTGTACGCCGCGTACTCTATCCGGAATCAGAACGGATTACAAACCCTTAACTACGGGGAATTGGGGAGACAAGAAGGGGTTATATTTTCCGCGCTGTCTATCTATCGCACCTTAACTACGCCGGATGCGGTCGTGCGTCCCGACAGCAAGATATTAGCAGACTTTGAGGCAGCATTTGCTCGAATGAGTCTAGCTAGAGTACGACTTGACGTAGAGGATGAACTAAAGCGACGCGAAGTAAGCGAAGATACAATCAAACTGCTTAGCGTAACAGACTATTTACTCCCGATTGAAGACCTGGAGCTGTGCCAGTATGGGCAGGTCGTGCAGGCGCACATAACAAAGGGAGACCCGCGTTTTTTCGCTTACCTAGATGCTATCGGACAGGTTTGCTCTTTTGATCCGGTTGTGCGGAGCATACAGAAAGTAGGACCGGACGGGCGGCTGTTATACGTCAATCGCAAGGTTGGCGGAAAGGTGGCACAGGTTCCCGCGCTCGTGCCTATAAACAGCATGGAAAAAGTCGCGATGCTGGGATACATGGAGGAACGCGTCGCCACATACAAGAATGCAGTAAGCGACGAACCGAAGCGTCAGGACACGTTAAGGAAGGCTGCCGCCAAGCTGGAAGCCGCAGCCGCTAAGCTGGAAGCAGAGGGCAAGAAAGAGGAAGCGGACGCCAAGCGGAAGGAGGCGCGCCGGAAGCGTGAGGACGCCGACCGAGGGCCGCGCCTGCATCCCGTTATTAAGATGGACACAATGATTGAGCGGTGCGGGTTGGATGGGCCGCATCTACGCCGTGAATTGGCGTTTGCGGAGCAGGTATTCCGATATTGGCAGGCTATCGAATGGATTAACGGATTTGACCCGGTACGGCAGAAGCGTAACGGTGGCAACCCGCTAGAAGCAATACACTTCCAATGGGAGGCGAACGGCAGCCGGTAAGCTATGCGTTTTTGGTGAGTAGCTATGCGTTTTTGGTGAGTAGCTATGCGTTTTTGGTGAGTAGCTATGCGTTTTTGGTGAGTGTGGATAACTCAAAACGCCAAAAACAGGCTATATTTGGCTCAACCATGCTAAACAATAAACCACATAATCCCTTCCAAAAACCTATAGGTTACTATAGGTTACTATAGGTTACCTATACCGCCTACCCGTCCCGGCTATTGGGAGCGGGCCGGGCGGCTTATAATCATCTCAGCCCACCAAAGCCGCCGAGCGCAGCCGACGGTGCCGGGTTGCCGGTAAAGAGGATGCGGCAGGGGTGGCGGTTTCCGCACACAACAAAAAGGGCAGCCGCGATTGACTGCCCAATCAGTAGGCCGTGGGGCCGTCCTGATCTCACCAGTTACAGGATACCACTTCACGGCCGGAACGCTAACGGCAGAACGCCGTGGAGGTATGAGATGACACAGGATGAATCAAACAGACTTCGAGACGAGATCAACGCGCAGCCGGAATATATTGCAGAGGCGTTGGGCATTGCGCGGGATAAGAGCGGGCGCGGCTGGGTGTGCCCTAAGTGCGGCAGCGGCAGCGGACCGAACGGGACCGGTCCAACGCTCAAGGCGGGCCGGTTTAAGTGCTGGAGCGGCGGCTGCGATTGGGGCGGGGACGCCGTAGGGATCATACAGGCTAAACTTGGCTGCGGGTATATCGCGGCGCTGGAATGGGGCGCGGATAAGTTGGGGCTGTCTATCGACGATGACGGACCGCAGGGCGCAGCGGTGCCGCGCAAGGCGCAGGAACCAAAGCCGAAGCCGGACAGCCAGGCGGAGGCTAAGGCAGAGCCGGAGAAGCCGGAGGAACCGGAACCGTGGCCGGACTTCACGGAACATCTTGCAGGACTGCCGCGCATTGCGGAGCATCCCGAAGCAGTCGCGTACCTGGAGGGACGCGGGCTGTCCGTGGAAACTGCAGACAAGTTGGGGCTGCGTTTTGATCCTGTATGCAAGACACCAAAGGGCAGGCAGCCGGCAGTGATCGTCCCGCTGTATAAAAACGCGGGCTTTGTAATGCGCGGGATCAACCCGGACGGATTCAAAGGCAACGGCAAAGGCCACAGAGCGGAGCCGTTCAACGTCAAGGCGCTTGCTGGAAGCGCGCCGGTATTCATTACTGAGGGTTGGGCTGACGCACTCAGTATTATCGAAGTAGGCGGCAAGGCGCTGTCTCTTAACGGCACAACAAACCAAAAGCAGCTTTTGAAGATTCTTGCAGCCGTGAAAAGCAAGGGCCGAGATGTTCCGCCGCTTGTTGTCGCATTTGACAACGATGAACCGGGCAAGGCCGCTGCAAAGAAACTGCAGGACGAGTTAACAGCTGCGGGATATTACGCACTGACAGCTAAGAAACTGTACGGAGACGCTAAGGACGCAAACGAGGCGCTGCAGGCAGACCGGCCGGCTCTTGCGTATGCAGTCTATAGGATCGGTTGCCAGGCAGCGGAGCGTATTCCTGCAGAGGATATGGCAGCGGCGCTCAAGCTGTCAGACCGTGCGCACTTCGACCAATACCGCGCGAACCGGAAAAAGGCGGCGGAGGCTCCGCGCATCTCTACGGGCATATGGCGGCTTGATAAAGTCTTTGGCGGCGGTCTGTATCCGGGACTGTTTGCGCTGGGAGGCGACACAGGCGCAGGCAAAACGTCCTTTGTCCTGCAGGTGGCAGACAGCATTGCAGCGGCAGGGCATCCCGTACTGTACGTAGCGCTTGAAATGTCGCGGGATGAACTGATTGCAAAGAGCGTCGCGCGGATAACGGCAGAGGCGGATGCTGCGGCCGGCAAAGAGGGCTTTCAGGGCGTCCCTTACCGCGACCTGATGAACGGCAGGACCGGGGATAAGATCGTGCGCGCCGAACGGCAGTATGCAGGGACCGTGGCCGGCAACCGGTTTGTCATGGAGGGCCTGGGCGACGTGACCGCGCAGGATATCCGGGCGCGGGCAACCGCTCTAAAGGCCGCAACGGGCAAAGCGCCGGTTATCATCGTGGACTATCTGCAGAATATGGCCGCACATGATCCGCATATGACAGAGCGGCAGGCAGTAGAGTACAACATGAAAGCGCTAAAGCTGATAAGCCGGGACCTGGACGCGCCGGTAATCGTCCTGTCTTCACTGAACCGGGAAAGTCTGAAAAACTCGGACAATATCGGCCTGTACAGCTTCAAAGAGTCGGGTTGCATTGAGTACACGGCAGACGCTGCGGTCTTGCTTATCAAAGGCGGAGGGCGGCCGCTTGGCAAAGAGCCGGGCAAGGGTGCGCGTGGGGTTGCGCTGCAGGTTGCCAAAAACAGACGCGGGCCGGTGCCGCCGGTATGGATCTGCCTTGATTTTTACGCCGCAACATCCCGGTTTGTGGAGCGCTGCGCAGTAAATGCACCATGGAAAGACAAGCTGGAAGCGGCGGAAGATTCCGAATATGCAGCGTTCGATGCGGAGGAAATCTTTAACAGGATGAACACAGAGCCGGCAGAGCCTGCGGAGCCGCCAAGGCAGCTTTCAATGGGCGCGTGACCAAACGCTAAGATAACCCGCTAAAGCCCGCTGTGGACGATTCTAGGGCGGTTACCGTGGACGCTTAGACATGGGCCGGTATCCGGGCAGGGTGCCGGCCTTTTGCGTTGCCGGCTGCGGGGTTAATCAGTTAATCGAATAATCACTCAATTTCTTAGTTAGTGCATTGATAAACTAGTTAGTTTGCAGTGTATGTAGTTTGCTGATTTAAGCGGTGATAAACTGCCGGCTGCGGGATGATGTATGACATGGTGACGTATAATAGGGGCAAGGATGAAGTAAGGGAGCTTTTAAATTTCGGGAGGCGCAGCGTGAACATTCTAACGGAACCCCTAACCCGCTATGTCAGAGGCCGGATGTGTGCCGTCCTGAGAGGTGCGCAGCCGGAACCAGCGGAGGCTCGGACGATGCGCGCTCACAGGTACCGCGAGGGCCGGCCGCAGGGCGTCCACGGCGACCCAACCGTATCCGTCATAACAGCGGCAGAGCGGGACGTGGAGACGCTGGAAGCGTGGGCGGATATCACAGCATGGGCAATTGGAACCCTGGAGCCGGATGCGGCGGAGGCGCTGCGCGAAATGTGGACCGGGAAATTGCCGCGTGAGGTTGTGGGGATGCTGTACGGTGCGGAGGACCAGGCCGTTGACGTATGGGAGGCGCAGGCGATAGCACGGGCTGCCGTACGGGCCGCGATGCGCGGGTTGCTTGGCAGTTTCCCGGATGCTGCGGAATAAAGGAGCGCTCCGAAAAACCAAAAAAGTAAAACCAAACGAATAAAGGAGCGCTCCGAAAAATGAAACCACTCAAAAGCCACACAGACGGGGCAATTACAGCGATGGTTAAGCCAAACGAAAAGGAACGTTTCGCAAAAAGTAAAACAAAACGAATAGCCACGCGTTACGAAAAGTGAAATCAAACAAATCGGCACGAAAAGCCACGCCGGGGCAAATAGTAAAACCAACGAATAGCGCGGAGTGTGGCCTTTCCCGGATGCAGTGGCCGGGTAGTACGACAAGATGTTATACTAGGGATGCTACTAATAAGTTCCTTTCCACGGCCGGCATAATGCCGGTCTTGTGCTGTCTTGGGGACCAGGGCGCGGCGGTCTGATTGTTTACGGACCGCCGGCAGGCGGATATAATAAAGCAGCACGAGCGGCTGTTTTAGCACGCGGCCGTTCCCAAGCTGATTTAGACTCAGCGAAACGCCGCTACTTGTTAGCGGTTTTCACTGCCCACATGAGCGCAAATACTGCGCCCAACAAGAAACACACAAGGTATTCCATAGGCAAACCCCTTTACTAGGGGAATCAACCGCAACAACCGATCATGCTGCAGACAGTAGTATACCGGGTGCTGCGGTTTTTGTCTTTGCTGGGAGTCAGAGCGCGGAGCGCTTCTGCAGGCTCCCCGTGTGGCATGCCACACAGAGCCCGTTTGGGGAAGAATCCCCAAAACCCCTCTACCTGCATTTCCCGGACTTCCCGCGAATGGCTGCGCGCCCTGATTCTCCGCATCCGGCATAAACCCCGCGCCGCCGGCCGGGGACTGCATCCCCTGTACCCCGCTTATCCGTTCCGTTCATTTCCCGCTGCCGGCAGGGTATCCGGGGCGCCCTAAACCCGCACTTTACTGTGTCCAGCAGGGGAATTTTAAGGGTGCGGAGCTGAAAACGGCAGTCTGTAATTCGCTAAGAACCCGGCTTTATGGGCCGGTACATACCGAATTGTTTGCGCAATTTCGTACCGATAAAATCTAGTAGAGATGGCGGTTTTTCTAGGTTTTCGCGGGTTCAACTATTCGTAAAACAAGTGTTTTCTGCAGAGTTGGCCGGCTGCCGCCCCGTTTTGCTGATTTCCTTACGCATCCCCGTACACGCGATTTAGCACGGCGCAATAGCGCGAGCTTTCTATATTGTAAAATCATGATTATATGACGTTATAAAATAAAGTCGTAGGCAACGCCGCGCCGCTGCGCTATACTGAAATAGCAAACACACGCGGAGGGATTGCACAATGAAAAATATCTTAGTCCTGTCTCAGAAAGGGGGGACGGGGAAAACCACGCTTGCCGACAATATCGCTTTCGCGCTGGAAGCGGACGGGCAGCCGGTAGCGTTCTACGATACGGACCCACAAGGCGGTGCGCTGCACGGGACAGCAGAGGCAGAGGGTGCGGACGTGGCCGTGATCGATACGCCGGGCACGCTGACGGACGCCACGCGCGACATGATTGCAGACGCGGCAGTGGTCATCATCCCGACCAGGGCAAGCGCGCTTGATATGCAGCCGTTGGAAAGAGTGCGGGACATGGTGGCGGAGGCTGCGCCGTCTGTGCCCGCCCTGATCGTCATAAACGGTTGGAATAGGTACAGCAACGCGCGGTCGTTCCGTGGCTGGCTGGAAGGGACGCTGCGGCCGTCGGAGCGCGTGGCCGTACTCAGTCAGTCGGAGATGATACCACAGGCAGCCGGAAACGGTGTCAGCGTGGCAGAGTACGCACCTAAGAGCCGGCCGGCCGGGCAGCTTGCAGAGATCGCGGAGACGGTGCGCGGGATGATTGGAGGCGAAGCATGAGCGCGAAGAAAAGCGGCGGAGTAGATTACGGCGCTTTGGTCGCGAAGAGTCGGCAGACGATGCAGCGGCAAGTGACCGGGACAGCAGAACCGGAAACGCCGGCAGCTGAGGCGCAGCCGATACGTGAGGCGCAGCCCGCAGAGTCTGCGGCTGCAAGCGCGGGGAATCAGGACGCGGCGCCGGCGGCGGAAATCTCCGAGCCGAGCGAACCCGCAGCAGAGCCGCAGGCTGCACAGGCTGAAACACTGCCGGAACCAGCGGAGTCAGCGAATTTGACGGACGATCAACCCGAGGGGCTGCAATTTGATGTCACATTGTACCCCGAACGTACCGGCCGCAGACGCCGTGGCCGTCCTGTTAATATACAGGTGCGCGTCCCATTCACTACGCGGGTGCGGGCGGACGTTCGCAAGAAAATCAATATTGGCGCCGCTACCTACGACGTGAAGCCAAGCGATATAATTGACGCGCTTGTAGATCAGTTTTGGGACGCGCTCGACTGGGACAAAGTGGGCGTGGACCGGCACTAAGTACAATTTTCGCATTCGAAATTTACTAGAGTCGCGCAGTCAGATGTGCGGCTCTTTTATTATTCCACGCAGGCGTGATTTTCCAATATATTCGACGCTAAGGCATTGCAACGTCAGATATAATTCGTTACAATAATTTCAGTTAATAAATGAAGTCAGAAAATCGCGCTTTTGGGAGGTGTTAAATTCATGAGTAGAGCGAAGCGGGAACCGTTCACGCTGCGGGTGCGGCCGGAAACCAAAAGCCGTCTGCTGCACGCTGCGGTAGACGGGCGGACGTTTGCAGGCGCTTTAGTGGACCGGCTTACGGCGGACTATCTCGACAAGCTGCAGGTCAACCCGGACGATAAGCCGGCCGCGTAGGCCGGCAGGACAGCCAAAGGAGGGCGCACGTAATGGAATTGACGATTAGCACTCAGGACATGGAAATGCAGGACAGCATGTTCTCCGCCGCACTCGCGGGACTTGATGATATCTTGGCGGACCTGGGAATCTCAGACAATGACGAATAACAGGACACAGGGCTGGGCAGCAACCCGGCCTTTCCCCGTTGCGGGGGTACGGCAGGACGCAGCGGACGCACTTTTTCAGACACAGCACGGGTGTAATTCATTGGCGGCCTTGTGCCGGGAACGCGTCAGCGTGGCCGGCGACGGGGAGGCAACGCTGCGCCGCTTGCTTGGCGCCTTGCAGGATGCGGCCAACGGGGCGGAAACCCTGCGGCACGCAATGAGTGACAGGTGCGCCGTTTGGATGGATGAGATGGAGGGTGCGAATGTTAGCGGATACGAGGAGGGTGCTTGAGGCTGCGGTCCGGCGGTTGAACGCTGGAAGCATAATAGCCGACCCGGAGGGCGCATATTGGGAGATTATGCGCTACATGAATGAGCATGAGTCCGAGGTGTCACCATTTGATACGTGGCGTGATATTAAGTCATGCGCGCGGCACGGGATTCGTGCTGTTTTTGGTAAAGGTGTACCAATCTCCGAGACGCTGCGTGTGACAATGCGCGGCAAGGACAGCATACAACGCAATGAGATCGCGTGGCCGTGGCTCAGCTTCTTGGAGCGTCATCCGTGGCGGCTCGCGGACGCCGTGACCGGTGGAGAGATGTGCGAAGGGCCGGCATTTGGAGATCCATACATAAACCCGGATGAAGCCGAGGGGTGTATCCGCTACAGGTGGCGATATGCGTGCAAGGTCAAAGCCGCAGGGAAGCGGCGGCGCATTTGCTGGGAAAACAGGAACGCAGACGCGGAGTGTGGACCTGGACGAGGGGACATTGACGGACTGCTCGATGGATGGGCTGAAAACATCCGCGAGCGGATTATGAAGTTACGAATGGCGGAGCAGGAGGTGTAAGCATGGGACTCAAAGGGACAATCGCGGCGCAGGCTCTAACGGGTCTTTCGTCCATTCTCGGAGCGGCACGGCGGGCGCTGTCAGAGATGGAAGCCGACGGACAGAGCGCCGACCTGATAGCAAAGATCGACGCTGCACGGCATGACCTGCAGGCAGCTGCAAACGGGCTAACCGTAGACGCTGCCGGCGCAGCGGAACGGGCAAAGGCTGCGCTGGAAGCTGCGAAAGAATTGCAGTCGGAGTTAGAGGCAGAGGCGGCAGGGTGAAACATCCGCTTTTGGCACGGCTCATTGGCCGACAGGTTGCGAAACTCGACCGGGCGCGGGCACGGTTGGAGCGGGCGCATACGCACGATGTGCCGGGCGCCGCCGACCTACTCGCGCAGCTGCAGGCGGCACGGGACGCGGCACAGAGGGCTGCGGACGACCTGAGGGCCGGCAGCGGGGGCATTGATGCACTGTCTGACGCAATCCGGGCCACGGAACGGGCGGACGAATTGACCGAACGAATCATAGACAAGTTGGAGGCGGCAGGATGAAGCCGAACGAAATGACCTTTAATGCGGCGCAGGGGCACGCATTGAATGCGCTCGAGGCGGCCAGGCGGGCACGCGCTCCGCTTGCATGTGAACGGCAGGACGCAGCGGTTGAGGGCACGGACGGAATGCCGCCGGATGCGCTAAGCGCGGTGGCATTATCCGTCACAGGGTGCGTTGCTGCAGACCGCCTCATAGCACTACTCGAAGAGGCCGCAGAGATTGCCGGCGCGCTTGCGGTGCTGGGAGGTGCGACGTGGTGATTAACGGCAAACAGGACGAGTGGTTGAAGCGGTGTCCGGCCATTGGCCGGGTGCTGGGACTCATAGCGCGGCTCGCAACGGTATACGGCAGCGACGCGGCGGCGATTCGGTCGCACGCGTTCGATGCGGGAGCACAACAGATTATGCAGGACACACCGGGCGCGTGGGAATGGCTGCACCAGTGGCCGGAATGACTGACGCGGAGATCCGGCAGTTACGATGGATAGCGCGCTGCCCATTCCGGGGCGCTTTGGAGGTCCTTTTGGAGCGGGCGGAGGCGCTGGAAGAATACGGCGCGGAGGCGCGAAAGGCCGCCATATGGGCCGGCATTGCTGCACTTGCGATACTCACCGACGGTGGGGTTGAATGGCTGCGAGGGTGGCCAAAATAAATGGAGGTAACGAATGATGGACGTACGCGGAGAACTCAGAGCTGCGCTCACCTATGCACTGCAGCGGGTGGAGAACGGCGTGGACGTACGGACGATAGCGGCGGATGCACAGCGTGCGCTTGGCGAAATTGAGGCAGCGGAGGTTAGGGCGCGCAGCGTGCCGATGACGAATCACGAATTTACAGTCATGACGCTGCAGGACGGATTGCAGACGGTACGGACAGGATGCAATCTCCGGGACGATATCGAGGAATTGATACTGCACCTGCAGGACATTGCGGAGATGGAATCTGAGGCGATGCAGACCGCGTGACCAGGGCGGGCAAACCGCGTCTAAATAACAGCATGAACAATGGCAAACACACACGCGGTGTTTGCCTTTCTCTTTTTTGGAGGTGGTGAGTAGTGGCACGGCAGACACAGGCGGCGCGGCCGCAGACAGAAACTTCAATGCAAATGGCCGTTGTCAGGTGGGCACGCAAGGCAGCGGAGGAATGGCCGGGGTTTGAAGCGCTTAGGTGGCTTTTCCATACAGCGAATGAGGGCAAGGTAGACCCGCGTGAGGCCGGCAAAAGGCAGAGCATGGGCGTGCTTGCCGGTGTGTCCGATTTGCTTCTATTGGCGCGGTCGGGGCGGTACAGCGGGCTTTGCCTGGAGTTAAAGCGCAAACCTAACCGCTTGAGTGCAGAACAAAGAGCCTTTTTGGACTTCGCAGCGGCGCAGGGATACAAAGCGGCAGTCGCCTACAGCGTAGAAGAAGCGCAGGCAGTAATAACCAGCTACCTGCAGGGACAGAATCAGGACGAAAGAGGAGGTTTTAACAGATGAAAGGCAAAGGAACAAACGGGCTTACCATGGCCGATGTGCAGGCGCTGCGGCAGGGTATCGCTCAGGCAGCAGCAAACGGCGCAGAAGCGCTTGCAGCATATGACGAAATGAACGCGGAGCAACAGAGCAGGTACGCGGAATTGATCGCGCAGCTGCGGGATGTAAC
>JAAVBM010000030.1 GCA_014803505.1 bacterium
CCATTCCCATGTTCTTTCAAGAAATTTCTCTCTACCCAAATCGTGACGTGTTAAACCTTCTTTTTTTAATTGTTTTTCAACAACATTCTGGGTAGCAAGTCCGGCATGGTCTGTTCCCGGAATCCAAAGTGCTTCATAGCCACTCATTCTATGGTAACGAACTAATATATCTTGCAAAGTTTCATCTAATGCATGCCCCATATGTAAAACACCAGTTACATTTGGTGGTGGTATTACAATTGAATAAGGTTTTTTAGGGCTTTTCGCATCAGCTTTAAAAAATGAATTATCTTCCCAAAACTTGTAAATACTCTCTTCTGTTTCTTTTGCATTATAAACTGTAGGTAAATCATTAATTTCTGTTAATGGCATAGTCTGTATCCTCTTATTTTTTCGTATATAACAAGAGAATATCACAAAAAAGAAAGGAAAATAAATATATGTTACAAAAGATTTCAACAATTGCAAAGTATATATAAATATGTTATACTAATTAGTATAGAATACTGTATTATGGAGTTTGAAAACATATGAGGATGAATAAAAAAGGTTTAGCATATACACTTGCGGAAATCATGGTAGTGTTGTTGGTTTTAACAATTATATTTGCAGCATTTGCACCTTTGATTACAAAAAGAAAAGTTACAACTAATAAAAGTAAGTATAATGTTTGGAGTGCTGTAAATCCTCATAACTCATTTGATGCTGAATATCAAAGTGAAAATACAGCACATACAGCTCAAGCATTTTTTGGTATGACTCCTGGAGGTAGTGGAGAAATAAGCTCTGTTTACTATCCATACTCTAAGGTTATTATTCGTTCTGGACCAGTTACTTCATCATCAACTCTTCAAAGACAAATTCAATTCCGTTTTGGCAGAAGTAGTTTTAACGCTGATGAAAAAAAATACGGCAAATTTGCTGGCACATGGTTTATGGATGGAAGTAACATGCTTATGGGCGGTGAATATGCTGGACTTGATCCTCAAGCTGATAATATTGAGGCCTCAGCAAATACTGCTATTGGTTTTAAATCATTAAATAACATCACCACAGGACGCAGTAATACTGCTTTAGGTTCTCATGCGCTAGCATCTGTTACAACCGGAAAATATAATACAGCTATTGGTTATAAAGCCGGAAACATGACAACGGGTAACAATAACACATTTATCGGTTCCGGTGCCGGAGAAAAAGTTACCAGTGGTAATGCAAATACCGCTATTGGATATAATGCCGGTGGACATGATAATAACTCTACAGGTTCATTAAATACTTTCATCGGAGCATATGCCGGCAGTAAGGTTGATGGAGCTAGTAAAAACGTAGGGATCGGTTACAATGCTTTAGGCAGTCTTACAACTGGTGATAATAATATTGCCATCGGTTACAATGCTTTAGGTAAGCTTGTATCTGGAAGTTATAATACTGCCATTGGTTATAATGCCTGTGCTAATATCACAAATAGTTCAAATAAAACCTGTATTGGTGCAAATTCTGGACCAAGAGCTGGCAGCTATGAGGATAAATACTTAAAAGCAACTAGTGGTGCTGACACAGTTGAGCGTACATATATCGGTAGTCCTGTAGTGAACCCGAACCCATTAGATAAGGAGGCGAAAAAACTGCCAGCTGGTGATGCGATATTAGAGATTCATAATGTTGGAGGTAGTAATTCAAAATTACAAAATAATCCTACTGTTAGGAGTAATACAACTACAGTTATCAATGGGAATTTAATTGTCAGAGGACGTACTTATCTTACTTTTGGTAATAAATTAAGAAACTTTACTAAAATGGATGTAGGTAGTTCTGGTATGGATGAAGGGGTTGGTAATTATCACGGTAAAACTATTGATGAGTATTATACATGCGCAGATAATCAAACAAAATATAGTCTATCACAACATTGTATACCAATAACTCCTAAGTCTTCTGATAGACGTCTTAAAAACATAACATCAAAAAATATTGCAGGACTAAAAGAGTTAAACAAGTTAAAAGTTTATAATTATACGTTCAAAAATGATGAACAAAAATTACCTCATGTTGGTGTTATTGCTCAAGATCTTCAAAAAGTATTTCCAAACTCTGTATTTGAAGGTAAAGATGGTTATCTAAGAATACGTTGGGATGAAATGTTCTTTACTTCTATAAATGCAATAAAAGAACTTGATAAAAAAATAGTTGCACTTGTAAAACGCACAGTCAATATTGAAACTCAAATAGCTCAACTTGAGAAAGAAAATACATCTTTAAAATCTCAAGTAGATAAATTAAGTGCAAGAGTTGATAAACTTAAAAACAAATAAGATTTATTATATAAAACTAAGAAAAGGATACTGTAAACATCAGTATCCTTTTTCTTAGTAAAAATTAATAATAATTTGCTTTATAATATTCTTTGAACTAAACTGTATAGGAAATGGAGTGCCGGGTTGGAATTAAAAGACTTACCGGCGTAGAAAATAAATTAAGGAGAAAAAGATGACCTCAAAAAATTTTTTGTTCACTTCTGAATCTGTTACAGAAGGACACCCCGACAAAGTTTGCGATCAAATCTCTGATGCAATTTTGGATGAATTTTTAACAAAAGACAAGCAATCAAGAGTTGCTGCAGAAACAACTGTGACTACAGGTATGGCTCTTGTTTGTGGTGAAATCACAGCAGATTGTTATGTTGATATTCCTCAAGTAGTTAGAAATACTATTAAAAATATCGGTTATACAGGCGTGAATGGTGGCGGATTTGACGCAGATACTTGCGCTGTATTAACAAGTATTGATGAGCAATCTACAGATATCGGAAACGGTGTTAATAAAGCATTTGAAACAAGAGAAACAAATTCTTCAACTTCAACTGTTGAAACAGAAGAACTTGGCGCTGGTGACCAAGGTATTATGTTTGGTTACGCTTGTAACGAAACTCCTGAATTAATGCCTTTACCTATCAGTTTAGCTCATAAATTATCATACAGACTTGCTCAAGTAAGAAAACAAGGAATTGTTGATTATTTAAGACCGGATGGTAAATCTCAAGTAACTGTAGAATATGTTGATGGTAAACCAGCTAGAATTCACACTGTTCTTTTATCAACTCAGCATAATCCAACTATTAACGGAATTTCTGATAATCAAAAAGTTCAAGATATTATTAAAGAAGATTTAAAAAGAGAAGTTATCGACTATGTATTCGCAAGTGAAGAAATTCAACTTGATGAAAATACAATCATTCTCATAAATCCATCAGGAAGATTCGTAATAGGCGGACCTCAAGGTGATTCTGGTTTGACTGGTAGAAAAATCATTGTTGATACATATGGCGGATATTCAAGACATGGTGGCGGTGCTTTCTCTGGAAAGGATCCTACAAAAGTTGACAGATCAGCTGCTTATGCATCACGTTATGTTGCTAAAAATATTGTAGCTGCAGGACTTGCTGAAAAATGTGAAATCGAATTAGCTTACGCAATTGGTGTTGCTGAACCATTATCAATAATGGTTGATACTTTTGGTACAGGCAAAATTGCAGATGATGAAATCTGTGCTTTAGTTCGCAAAAACTTCGATTTAAGACCTGCTGCAATTATCAATAAATTTGATTTAAGAAACTTACCAGCTAAAAATGGTGGCAAATTCTATCAATTATTAGCAGCTTACGGACATATGGGTAGATGTGATATTGATGTTCCTTGGGAACATACAGATAAAGCTGAAACGCTAAAATCTCAAGCTTGTAGCTGTGGTTGTGGATGCGCTTAATAACCAATAGCATATAAATTAAAAGAGTATTGATTTAATATCAATACTCTTTTTTAATGTAAATAAAATTATTGATGAATATTATTTATTACGTTGAGTTTCTAAAACAGTAAGCTCATTAGTTAAATTATCTAATCTTTTTTCTAATTGAGCATTATCTTTTTTTAGAGCTGCAATTCTATTTTGATCGTTGGCTATTTTTGAAGCAAGATTTTCAACCTTAGAATTCAATGCTTTAACAGCATTTATAGCAGCATATAGCATTTCATCCCAACGGATTTGATAGTATCCGTTTTTATCTTTTGTAACAGCTGTAGGGAAGATACGTTTCAAATCTTGAGCTATAATACCTACATGTGGTAGTTTATCCTTATCAGATTTATATGTATAGTTATATACATTAATTCTTTTAATATCAGCTAAGCCACCATTAAATACACCTGTCAACTCTTTTAGTCGAATGTCAGATTGAAGCATTGGACAACACGAATGCCCTTGGTATGGGTGTGCATAGTTTATAAAATACTGACTAGGATTATTAAAAGTAGTATTTGTAGATTGATCTTTGTAGCCTTTACCATTTTGGACAGTTTTATCCTCTCCCATACAGTCGAATGCTGAAATATTAGACTCTTTAGAAGTAGTAGCCCAATCGTATGAACGCAAATCAAATGTACAAATACAAGCTTCTCTACCACGTTCTTCTCTGTGTCCACGACAATTACGTCCACATGTCTCTTGAGTCTTCACATCATCGTGTGTTGGATCAACTCCATGTAAAATGTCATTCTCAGAAAAAGCCTTAGCTCTATCAATTTTAAACCCTATAAGAGCTGGTTGTCTAAATATATTTGCTGCCTCAGATAGTTTATCCGTCGTACCAAATCTATCAATTTTTCCATCATAAACAGTATATGGAACCCTTAAAAAAGACTGTCCTCTAACAACAAGATTACCATTAACCAACACTGAGTTATTTTTAATATTCTTAGAATCTGTGTGTACTTCAAGCACAGCAGCTCCGTGAGGTGGGAAACTATAATCAAACCACCGTAACCTACTAAGAGTATCACTATAATAATATCCAGGTTGTCCACCAATAAAAATTCTTTCCTTATCATCAGATAACAAGGTAGATATAGAGGAAGAATAACCAATCCCTGAACCTGCACCAATACAAGTTTTATTAGACCCAGTTACACCAGAACATGCATAAGAACCAACTGCTGTATTATAACTACCAACAGCTTCACCAGTTGAAGAAGCACTAGTTCCATACCCTAAAGAATATGCTCCAACTGCAGTATTATAATTTCCAATATTATTACCAATACGAGTACTAGAAGCATTATAACCAATTATAACATTTCCTCTTCCTACTGATGGTGAAGTAAGTACAGGAAGAATAATTGTATTATTATCCCCAACAGTTTTAGTACCAATTATAGAATGTCCAATAATAGTATTATTAGAATTGGACGAAACTTTAATATTATCACCAATTAAGGTATTTTTTTCATGTCCTGTAGAAACATTATCTCCATTATTATAACCAATAGCCGTAATATCCTTTGAGGTAGTTAAAGCACTTAATGTATAATAGCCTAGTGCTGTATTGCGTACACCTGAAGTAATTTTATCTAAAGAACCTCTACCAAATGAAGAATTATCAACAGCAGAGTTTGTAATATTTTTATAATCACCACCAAAAAGGATATTATTATTACCAGCAAAAATAGCTCCTACAGGGTCACCTTTTTTGCTTGATCCATATCTAAACTGGATTTGTTTTTGAAGTTTTTCAGAACCTGATAATACATCTGTGGCACGAATAACCAACTTAGAATATCTGGAATTATTTGATGAATCTTTAATCGCTTTTAATACATCAGAAGAACCGGCAGGGGAAATCCCAATAAAAAACTGAGAAGTCATTGCTTTAGAAATTTGATCAGAATAAGCATCTAAGTCTTCGGAATCTGCAACATAGGACCAAACATCTTCGGCTGTAGCATTATTATATCTAACAGTAAATACAGGTGCAAATGCAGCAAGTAAAACTGTAAGAACGGCTAACAAAATCATTAACTCACCGACTGTAAAAGCTGTATATTTCTTTAAGTTAAATTTCATAATTTACTCCATTACTTTTCAAGTTTTGCTGCACGAACATTCAAGGAATTTATACGAGCTTGCAATTTTTTGTGATCTGTTTTTAATATCTTAATATCAGTTTCCATATTTGTAATATCAGAAGCCAATTTCTCAACTTTCTTATCAATTTCTTTAATAGAATTAATTAAAGCAAAGAACATTTCATCCCAACGAATTCTTAAATATCCATCTTTGTCTTCAGCTACAGCACTTGGAAATACTTTTTGTAACTGTTGAGCAACAACACCAACTTGCGGTTTATGTTCCTTATCAGCTTTATAAGTGTATTGATATGGATCAATAGACATAAGTTCTCGAATTCCAGATGTATTTTCCGTAATATTTTCTTTTAATCTTTTATCACTAAGATTTATATCACATTTAGTAAAATCATAACTATTAGAGTAACCGGAAGTACATTTTTTATCATACTCTGCATAAGTACTAGATATCGGTCTTTCGTGCCCCCACCAGTTAAAATACCAACCCTTTCGGCCAAAGAGTCCTATACCTGGACGATAACAAGAATCTCTCTGTCTCTCATCAGCCCAAGAATTAGTTACTTTATGAAAATTAATATTTCTAATATTACCGTCAGG
Source organism: bacterium (assembly GCA_014803505.1). Classification (GTDB taxonomy): domain Bacteria; phylum Cyanobacteriota; class Vampirovibrionia; order Gastranaerophilales; family Gastranaerophilaceae; genus Zag111. The sequence continues at coordinate 6,516 of JAAVBM010000030.1, forward strand.
ATCATTTATTAATATACTATTATAACCCATAACAACTAAATTAGAATTCAATACAACTGATGGTCTAGGTCTAGGGCTAGTAGCGTATACAGCACCAGGCATATCAATATCTTGGTTATGTACCTCAAGCACAGCACGACCATTAAAACCGATAGGAGAACCTCCTAAAAATACGTGATCATATTTATCCGAATTATAAACTGCTGGAGTACTATTAGCTTTTGCACCTGAACCACGACCAATACATGTACGACTACCAGTATTACTAGCAGTATTAAAAGATGAACAAGCTGTATAGCCGATAGCCGTCATATTATTAGCAACACTAGAACCGCCAACGAAAGAGTCATAACCGATAATAGTATTTGATGAACCATGACCATAATACTGAGAACCGACAACTACATTATTTTTTGCATTGGATTCTGTAGCAGTAGTATTACCTGTTAAATAACCGATATAAATACTATTATTTGGCGTATAATCAGAGGAAGTAAGAACATTCGCACCAATACCAATAGTATCATTCAATTTCCCATTAGCACCAACAGACATAGTACCAGAATTTGCGCCGACAATAATTACTGAACGGTTTCCATAGGTAATAGGAATTTTAGATAAAGCTTTATTACCAACAGCAATATAATTACTGCTTGTACCCATTGCAGCATTGTTATCTCCACTCATTGCATTTGAGCCAAAAACTGTTGCATTATAAGCAATCTTTATTTTTGAAAAAGCACCAAGCCCACCAATAGTATTATTCCTAGAAACTGTACCATCAACAAAGGAATCGTTAGTCCCAGCAACCATTAAATTATTTTTATCATCTAAAAATACAGTACCTGCATTAACTCCACTACCAGAGCCGTAACGGAACTGTATTTGACGCTGTTTTTTCTTTTCATCAGAAACAGAAGATCCAGCTTTGATTACAACTTTAGCAAATGGAGATTTATCAGAAGCGCTTAATAGATTAGGATCGACCCCAATATAAGCAGTTGATGACCAGCCTCTTACCCCTGAATCATAAAATGCATTTTTCTGATCATCAGAGTTAACATAATTCCAAACTTTATCAGTAGCATTTGATGCACCACTTCGTCTTTTAGTTATGATTGGCGCCAACGCTGCAAATAAAACAGCTATAACTACCAAAACAATCAATAGCTCAGTCAATGAAAAAGCTTTATTTTTATTTTTTAACATCATCCTCATAAAACTCCAGTGTATATACAATGAACATTATTATTATATCACATTTTATATTCGCATACAAGCGTTATCCTACTTTGGGTTAAAAAGGTGTAATATTTAGGGCTTTTAAGAAATTACAAAAGTTTACATTCTAAAAGAGTTGTACATGATAAAATTTACTCATGCGAAGTAGTACAATAAAAAAAATAATATGCTTACTCGTTATCTTGGGAAATTTTCTTGGAATGCTGGATTCCAGTACAGTAAATCTTGCTTTATATCCAATTGCTCAAGGATTAAATATAACATTAGCTGAAGTACAATGGATTATTATTGCATATATGCTCGTATTAACCGTATTTTTACCATTCTTCGGTAAAATTGGTGATATATTCCCTAAAAATAAGGTTTATTCACTTGGTTTTTTAATATTTGCAATAGGCGCATTTCTAAATTCAACAGCTCCAAACTTTTATTTACTTATAACTTACAGATGCATAGAAGCTATTGGAGCCTCCATAATGATTGCTAATGGGCCTGCTGTTATTGCAACCCTATTTAAAGGCGCAGCTCGTGGTAAAGCGCTTGGAATAAATGCATGTTTAGTTGCGGTTGGAGGAATGAGTGGACCTGCCGTTGGTGGTGCTCTTATAAATTATTTTGGATGGAGAACAATATTTTTACCTTCAGTACCTTTAGCTATTTTAGGAGCATATTATTCATACAAGTTACTACCTTCACATGTAAAATCTTTTAAATTTAAATTTGACTATAAAGGATTCTTATATTTTAGTATTGCATTATTTGCATTATTACTAGCAATTTCTGAAGGACACGAATGGGGCTGGAAATCTCTTAAAATAATTTCACTCGGAGTTCTAACATTAATTTTTGGTGGACTTTTTTATTTTAGAGATAGCAAAATTAACTATCCTCTTATAAATTTTAAAATGTTTAAAATAAAAGCATTCACTTATGGTAATCTTGCCGTAATGACTTCATACATGACAATGTTCACCAACGGAATACTTTTACCATTTTTCTTGCAAGAAATTGTTAAATATAATCCGTTTATCACAGGTTTATTAATATTACCATACTCAATTGCATCTTCTGCAGTAGCACCTTTTGCCGGAAGTTATTCAGGTAAACATGGTAGCAGATTCCTTACAATACTCGGGCCAGCAATATATATTTTAGCTCTGATTATTTTCACAAGTTTTGATACACATACCAAAATGTGGCAAATTGTTGCAGCATCTATAATTATGGGAATTGGAAACGGATGTTTTCAATCACCATCCAATAATGCAATTCTTACAAGCGTCAAAAAAGAGGAATTAGGTATTGCCAGCGGAATTCTTTCACTATCGCGCAATCTTGGCAACATATTAGGCGTAGCAGTTACTATTACTCTATTTGAAAGTTTTAGGAATAAACTTATTACAGATGGAGTAATCTATCAAAATGCATTTTTGAACGCATATCATAAAACAATGGGGTTTGGCATTTTATTTGGTTTTTCTTGTTTAATTTTTGCATATTTTGCTTACAAACCAGAAAACAAAACATCTTCAGAAATTTAATAAAGTTTTGATTGAGATATTGAAAATAATTATTGTGTGTTCTATTATATAAGTGTAATAATTACACTAAACAAATATGATTGGCGGTATGTATGACATGTAATGAAAACATTAGAAATATAGCTATTATTGCTCACGTTGACCACGGTAAAACAACTTTAGTAGATTGCTTATTGAAACAAGCAGGTGTTTTTCGTGACAATCAGCATGTTGAAGAAAGAGTATTAGATAGCAATGATTTGGAAAGAGAAAGAGGTATTACAATCCTTTCCAAAAATATTTCAATTGACTATAAAGGAACAAAAATTAACGTTGTAGACACTCCAGGTCACGCAGACTTCGGTGGGGAAGTAGAACGTGTATTAGGTATGGTTGATGGTGCACTTCTTATCGTTGACGCAGCAGAAGGTCCTATGCCACAAACCAGATTTGTTCTTTCTAAAGCACTAGAACTTGGTTTAAAAATTATTGTTGTTATTAACAAGATTGATAAACCTGCAGCTGAACCTTTAACTGCATTAGATAAAGTTTTTGATTTATTCACAGAATTAACAGATAGAGAAGATTTAATAGATTTTCCATATATTTTTGCAAGCAGTTTAAATGGATTTGCAATCAACGATCTTGATGATGAAAGAAGCGACATGGTTCCATTACTTGATAGCATCGTTGAAAATATTCATGCTCCTGAGGGAGATGCAAATGAACCATTCCAATTTAGAGCAACAACCTTAGATTATAACGAATATGTTGGTAGAATTGTTGTAGGACGTATTGCTCATGGTGTTGTAAAATCTCAAGATCAAGTTTGCGTGATTCATGCTGACGGCTCTCAAGAAAGAGGAAAAATTGTAAAACTATTCGGTTTCAAAGATCTTGGTAGAGTCGAAATTGAATCAGCGTCTGCTGGTGATATTGTTGGTATTGCAGGTTTTGCAGATATACAAATAGGTGAAACTATATGCGATCCAGCAGAGCCAAAAGCATTACCATTGATTAAAGTAGATGAACCTACACTTCAAATGAATTTCGCAGTCAACGACAGTCCATTTGCAGGACAAGAAGGTAAATTTGTAACTTCAAGACAAATAAGAAAACGTTTATACAATGAACTAGAAAAAAATGTTAGTTTACGTGTTGAAGATACAGATTCTACTGATTGTTTTAAAGTATCAGGAAGAGGCGAACTTCACCTTAGTATTTTAATTGAAACTATGCGTCGTGAAGGTTACGAATTCTCAGTTTCAAAACCTGAAGTTATTTTCAAAAATATTGATGGAGTTCACAGTGAACCATACGAAAATCTTATCATTGATGTTCCTGAAGAATACGCTGGTTCAGCAATCGAAAGATTAGCAGGCAGAAAAGCCGAAATGAAAGATATGCAAAATTCAAAAGGCAGAACAAATTTAACATTCCATATTCCTGCTAGAGGTCTTATCGGCTTCAGAAGTGAATTCATAAGAATGACAAGAGGTGAAGGTATGATGTACCACACATTCTTAGAATATAGACCTTTTGCCGGTGATATTCCTCGTCAGAGATGCGGTTCTATCATTGCTCACGAACAAGGTGAAGCTATCCCATATGCCCTATCGCAATACGAAGATCGTGGAGTTTTCTTTATAACTCCAAAGACAAAAGTTTATAGAGGTATGATTATTGGCGAATGTAACAGACCACAAGATATTGTTGTTAATATTTGCAAAACAAAAAAATTAACCAATATGAGAAGCTCAACAGCTGATGTCATGGTTACATTACAAGCTCCAAAAATTCTTTCACTTGAAGAATCACTAGAATATATTGGAGATGAAGAATTAGTTGAAATTACACCTGAAAATATCAGATTAAGAAAAGCTGATTTAACTAAAAAAATATATAACTAAAACAAAAATAAAACATATGAAAAAGACTGTCATTGACAGTCTTTTTTATTAATCAATAAATTTTCCTTCAAACAGATCCATAACATTATTTACCATATCCGAATGATAAGCGGAATCAGGATGTTTTACACCCATCTGAGACTTATTCGTTGTTTTTTCTTCTGTAAAAGCATTTACAACATCTTGAACATCCTCTTTATTGATTTCCGGTTCTTGTACTTTTTCAGGAACTATTTTTTTAGGAGCTGGGGCAGGCGCCTCATCTTCCCCAGAGGATTGTTGTTCAGCTCTGATAGCATCATCACCGGCTTCAGGAGCCCTAACAATAACTTTTTTCACGCCACCAGAGAATAAAGAATTCGCAGCTTCGACAACAAGGTGATGTTTTGAACCATCCGGAGCATACTGTTTTAGCCAATTAGGGCTTTTTACTGCAATAACAACTTCTTCCTGAGTAATTTTAACCGGTACAGCCTGTTGTTTTAGAATCGAACGTGATGGAGAACTTGATATATTTTCAAGCAAAGATACCCATAGAGTTTTTAAACCATTAGCCGGAGCCGGTTTCGACATTGGAACAGGTTGGTTTAAAACTTCTTCTTCAGTAGCATTTTGTGAAATTATTTTCTCTCTAAGAGGTTCTACACTTGCAACAGGAGAAGTTGATTGATTTAATGTAACAGTTTTTTCTTCTCTGACAGGCTTCTTAATTTCTTGCTTCATAACAGGTGATGGCGGAGTATTATAAGCCGAAATATTTATCGGTCTAGGAGCATCTCCTGATTCCAACATTGAAATTCTTTTTTGTAACTCTTCAAGTGTTGTATTTTGCACAAGATTTGACATATCTAAAATAGCTACATCTAACCACAGCTTAGGATTAGAAGTTAATTTTAATTCTTTTATATAAGCTGCGCATTTATCAATCAAAGAAACTAATTGATGTGTTTCTAAATTTTTTAAACATCCGGACAATATCTTAATCTGTTCATCATTAAGTTGCACGATGCCACCAACAGAAGCATTTTCAACAGATTTTAATATTAAAGTATTACGTAAATATTCTAATAAATTAGATAAGATTTGCGAAGGTTCATTTCCTTGATTATAAATATCATTCAAGACATTCAAAGCTTCATTTTGATTAGAAGAAGCAATTGCATTAAATAATGAAGTTAAAGAATCGAAAGAAAGTCTACCTAATAATCTGTTAATATCATCAACAGAAATAGCTTCTTCTGTTGAATTAAGTACACTCAACTGATCTAAAAGAGCTATACTGTCACGCATTCCTCCTGCAGAATTTTGAGCAATATAAGCAAGCGCATCATCAGTAATATTTATTTCTTCTTTATCAGAAATATAACGAAGATGTTTTGCAATATCATCCGTCGTAATACGTTTAAAATCAAATCTTTGGCAACGACTCTTAATCGTATCAAGAACTTTATGAACTTCTGTAGTTGCAAGAATAAAAATTACATTCTTTGGTGGTTCTTCTAATGTTTTTAACAAAGCATTAAACGCCTGATTAGTAAGCATATGAACTTCATCGATAATATAGATTTTATAACGGCTTTGAACCGGTGCCAATGCAACTTTTTGAATAATTTCATCTGCATCATTAACCGAACGATTACTGGCAGCATCAATTTCAATTACATCAATAGGTATAGAATTAGTGATATTCTTACAATTTTCACACTCATTACAAGGAGCAATTGTCGGTCCGTTCTGACAATTTAAAGATTTTGCAAAAATTCTTGCTGTAGAAGTCTTACCAGTACCACGAGGCCCTGTAAAAAGATAGGCATGAGAAATTCTATCCATTTGAATAGCATTTGCTAATGCTTTTTTAATATGTCCTTGCCCGACAATTTGCTCAATAGCTTGAGGTCTGTATTTTCTATACAAAGGTATATAATTCTTATTCATGATAAAGTTATTATAACAAATAATCATCAAAAAGGGCTACTTTATGAACTTAATTAAACCTGAAAAACTAAATATTGGAGATACAATTTCAATAATTGCACCGGCAGGAGCTGTTGATAAAATAAAAATAGAACATGCTGTCAAATATTTTGAAACTAAAGGTTACAAAGTAAAACTCGGTTCAAATATCTATAAAAATGTTAGATATATGGCAGGAAGTGAAGAAGAAAGATTATCAGATATTTATGAAGCCTTTTCTGATAAAGAAGTAAAAGCGATTATTTGCGCCAGAGGCGGCTTTGGCTGCATAAGATTAATAAATCAAATCAATTTTGATATCATAAAAAATAATCCCAAAATTTTCTGCGGTTACTCCGATATAACAACTTTATCATTAGTTTTCTTGAAAAATGCAGGTTTGATAACATTTTCCGGTTCAATGGCTCAAAGCGATTTTGCAGATAATATAGACGCGTATTCTGAACAAAACTTTTGGAACACTTTGACCAATAACTATATTGAGATTGAAAGTAAAAATATCAAAATATACAAAGAGGGAGATACTGAAGGTATTTTATTTGGAGGAAATCTTGCAACAATAGCTTCAATGTGTGGTATTGACTTTATTCCAAATGAAAAATTTATTTTCTTTGCAGAAGATCTTAATGAACCTGTTTACAAACTCGATAGATACCTAACTCAATTGTTGAATATTGAAGAATTTAGAAATAATTTAGCAGGGATAGTATTTGGTGAATTTATCAATACTGATAACGAATCCATGCTTGACAATTTATTCCAAGAACTGGCAGAGAAAACGGATATCCCGATATATTCAGGATACCCGATTAGTCATGGAAAGACAAAAACAACAGTCCCTATCGGGGCACAGAGCGTATTAGAAAAAGGAATAATAAAAATTTCTTATTAAAAACGTACAATTAAAACATCGGAATTAACATTTTCCAAAACTCTCTTACTAACAGAGCCAAGTAAAAATTTTGATAAATGCTTTCTATTTCGAATACCACTAACTATTAAATCAATATTCTCTTTATTTGAATATTTTATAATCTCTTGAGATGGTATACCTTTCAATATGACTTTTGATTTAACTGTTAAATTATTTTCACATAGTATTTTTTCAAAGTTATTTAATAAAATACTAGCGGCTTGTTCTTGTTTTTTCTCAATCTCAAGAATCCAATTTGCATCAACATTACCCTCAAGGAAAAGGTAATCAGGAATTTCATAAACTGTTAGTAAGTAGATATCCTTATCATCTAAATCAAGTGTATCAATAGCTTTTTTAACAACATTTACACTCAAGTCAGATGAATCTAGAGTAAATAATACTTTTTTTCGAGCATTTCTATCTTTAGAGATATAAGTAGAGAACTTTGCAACAGATGCGATTTCTTGAGATACGGAACCTAACCATTTTTGAATACCTTTTTTACCATGAGAACCCAATACAATAAAGTCATATTCTGAACTATCAGCGATATCCAAAATTGCATCAACAGTCGAACCACATATTTTAATTTTTCTTCCGACATTCATTCCAGTCTCTCGCAAATACGATTCTGTATACTCCAATATTGAATCTGCAGAATTTGCACATTGAACAGCAAATTCACTATCTTCAATTGCTACCGTATCAGGTAAAAAACTCCAATCAATTACGCAAATTATATCTACTGTGAACTCCTTTGACCAGTGAGAAAAATTTTGAATAGAATGATAACTTATCTTTGATCCATCTGTGCAAAATAAAACTTTCATGTATTTCTCCTTTTACGTAACCATAAATTATGTTAAGGAAAATTACATTACCTAGTCATATACAATTTTTTTTGCTATTATAAAGATGTAATATTATTACAGATATTTTAGGATTAGTTATAGTAATGTCAGCTGAAGAAAACGTAAAACTAAGAGAATATAGGGATTTTATTGAAATAATTGCGAAAGTTGAGTACCAAAAGTTTTCAACTTCACATTTAATTGAGTTACCTGAACTTATAAACATTGGAACTCACGCTCTTTATATATTATTTAAAAATAATGACCCTAAAATGTATAATAATACTTATCTTTCTACCGCTATTAAATGGGCTATTCGTAACGAGGTTAGAAGAAGGTATAAATGGTATACTCTAAAAAATAAACAAGCAAATGCATTCGAAGAAGATGAAAATAATGAAATCGAACTTCGAGCTGAAGTATACAAAAATATCTTATCTATTGATGAACTTCAAGAAGCAGAAGTTCCAACTCAAATCAAATCGAAAGATAAAACACCGGAAGAATCTATTGAATTTATAGAACTAAAGGATGGTATTCTTGAAGCTCTAAAAAAACTTCCACCAAGAGAAAGAGAACTTATTGAGTATAAATTCTTTAAAGAAAAAAAATTACGAGAAATATCTGAAGAATTTAATATTTCTCAATCCAGAATATCAAGAATTATTCAATCCGGTTTAGATAGAATCAAAAAAGACTTGGCAAAACAGGGGATTATTTAAAATATGAAAACCATTTTTGAGAAGAGCAACGGTATTGATGGAATAAATCTTACCGACAATGTAGAAAATATTGATTTTTTACCTGCTTCTTTTATTAAAGATAGTGCAGTAGGGCTTCCACAAGTTTCTGAACTGGAAGTTATGAGGCATTATAAAGAACTTTCGGACTTGAACTTTTGTATTGAAAAGGGTTTTTACCCGCTAGGTTCTTGTACTATGAAATACAATCCTAAAGTTAATGAATTTTTGTCCTCTCTTGAAGGTTTTAATTTGCATCCGCACGTTGAAGATTCTATGGCACAGGGTTCATTAAAACTTATGTATAATCTTCAGGAAGCACTTTTAAAAATAACCGGAATGGATGCTATAACTCTTCAACCTTCTGCCGGTGCTCACGGTGAAATGACCGGCATGATGATTATTAAAAAGTATTTTGATTCCATTGGTGAAGATAGAAAAAAAGTTATTATACCTGACTCTGCACACGGTACAAACCCTGCAAGCGCGAAAATGGCTGGTTTTGATATTGTAGAAATTAAATCTAACAGCAAAGGGCAAGTTGATATTGATGCACTTAAAGCTGTTTTAGACAAAGATGTTGCAGCAATAATGATGACTAACCCTAATACTTTGGGCATTTTTGAAGAAGGTGTTAAAGAAATTTCCGATTTAATGCATGAAAATGGATCTTTACTCTACTATGATGGAGCAAATTTCAATGCTATTATGGGTTATACAAATCCAAAACTTATGGGATTTGATGTTGTTCACTTGAACTTGCACAAAACATTCTCCACTCCGCATGGTGGAGGTGGTCCTGGTGCTGGTCCTGTTGCTGTTGTTGAAAAATTAAAAGAATTTTTACCAACTCCTGTTATTGCATTTGACGGCAAACAATATTATAGAAATTATAATCTCAAAAACAGTATTGGTAGTGTTAAAGACTTTTATGGTAATTTTTCTGTTCTTGTCAGAGCATATTCTTATATTTTAATGATGGGCAAAAATTTAAAACATGCATCCGAAAATGCTGTTTTAAATGCTAACTACCTGAAAGAAAAATTAAAAAATTATTATGATTTACCATATGATGAACCTTGTATGCACGAGTTCGTTATTACCGGCGAAAGACAAAAACATGAAAACGGAGTTTCGACTCTAAACATAGCAAAGGCTCTAATGGATGGAAATACACACCCTCCAACAGTTTACTTCCCTCTAATCGTTCATGAAGCTATAATGATTGAACCAACTGAGTCAGAAACTAAAGAAAAAATGGATGAATTTGTAGAAACAATGATTTCTATAGCAAAAGAAGCAAAAACAAATCCGGAACAAATCCTGTCTGCACCGCATACGACACCGGTTAAAAAGATTGATGAAGTAACAGCGGCTAGACATCCGGACTTAAATTACATTAGTTAGGAAAATAATATGAGTAATAAACAAAAAGAATCTAAAAGAAAAATATCATTTCCCCACATGGGAACAATTAGTTATGCTTGGTCAGCAGCATTAAGAATTATTGGTTGCGAACCTTATGTCGAACCATACACAAGCAAAAAAGCTCTTTCTTTAGGTACAAAGCATGCACCTGAAGCTATATGCTTACCTTATAAATTGATTCTAGGTAACTTTATTGAAGCAATTGAAGGTGGTGCTGATTATGTTGCAATGATTACTTCTCCAGGTTGCTGCAGACTAGGGGAATACGGTAAATGTATTGCAAATGCATTGCAAGATCTAGGATATGAAGCTAAATATATTGAATTGCAACTGTATGATGGAATAAAAGGATTATATGATTTCTTAAAAATTGCAAGCGGTAAAAATAATCCGTTATTATTTTCAAAAGCTATACTAGTTGCAATATTGAAAGTATTTATGCTTGATAAACTTGATAGCTTATTGGCTTATTACAGAGCCAGAGAAGTAAAACAGGGAGAATCTGAAAAACATTATAATAAAGCCTTAAAATATATTGACAGCAATGATACTTTATTAGGCTTAAAAAAAGCTCAAAAGCTTATCAACGAAGAAATGAGCAAGATAGAAATAAATAAAAATCGTGAAGTATTAAATGTTGATATTACAGGCGAGATTTATGTTGTAAATGACGAATTTTCAAACCAGAGTATTGAAAAAGAACTTGGCAGAATGGGAGTTCAAGTTCGTAGAAGTCTTACCGTTAGTAGTTTCTTAAAGGATGCTATTATTCCTAAGATTTTCAGAAAAGGAGAAACACACCTTCAGCGCGCTAACAGATTAGCTAAACCATACTTAATGAGAGATATCGGTGGTGATGCTATAGAATGTGTTTCTGACGTTGCTTATGCAAATGAAAGAGGTATCGATGGTATTATTCACTTAAGCCCATTTACTTGTATGCCGGAAATTATGTCACAAAACATTTTCCCTGCAATGCGTGAAGATTGTGAAATTCCTATATTACCACTAATTCTTGATGAACAAACAGGACGAGCTGGTTATATTACCAGAATTGAAGCATTTGTTGATTTAATGAGAAGACGCAAAAGAAAACGTGAAATGAATTTAAAAAATCAAACAGCCGAAGTTAAATAATTATGCATTTAAGGATGATTTATGTTTAGATTATTCAAAAGTAACTTCAAAACTACTAATGATTGTATAATTCTTGCAACTCCACTAATTATTTTTTTATCAATATTGGGTTGGTATTTTGATTATGCTAAAAATTCAGTCGATAATATTCCAAAATTAATATTGGCATTTATCACAATCCTAATAATGATTGCGGGTTGTTGTTCGGCTTGGTTTTATATGACAAAAAAAACATTAAGCTTAGCCAATAAAGTTTTTGTTTTTGATAAAGATCGTATAAAGGCATTTCAGAGCCTTATTTTATCATTACCTAAAGGAATTGGCAGATTCTTTTTATCTTTTCTTGGAGTCATTTCACTTACAGGATTAACTTATAGTATTGTATTCATATTTGCAGCATTTATAATCAATAAATATGTTGGAACTATCGATATTGAATGGCTAACCTCGGATAATCTGCTAATATCCACAAAAGAATTATTAGAAGAAATAAGTACATTGAGCAATGAAGAGTTAATAACTATTAACTGTTGGTATTTATTGGTTACAGCAATATCAACCATACTATCATTTTTTACGATATTTTGGATTCCTGAAATTATATACAGTGAGAAAAATCCTTACAAAGCACTTTTTAATTCAATTAAAAAAGTTTTTATAACTTTCTCTAAAAGTTTCTTTTTATTTATATATATAAATATTATTATCGCTATTGTTACAATATTAAATACCTTACTATTAGTACATCCCATAGCATATTTCTTTGTATTGTTATTGTATTACTATTTTCTTGTATATATAGTTGTGTTAATATTTTCATATTATGAGCAAACATTTATCAAAAAACAATAAAATCAAGGTAATTGCTATTGTTGGAGCCACAGCAAGCGGTAAAACTGCTTATTCAATTGAACTAGCAAAAAAATTTGATGCTGAAATTATTTCAGCTGATTCTAGATTAGTATACCAAGGTTTTAATATAGGAACAGCTAAACCTACAATTCAAGAACAAGATGGCATTCCTCATTATATGATTGATATCGTTGCTCCTGAATTCGAATATTCTGCGGGGCTATATAAAGAACAGGCAAAAAAAATAATATTAGAAATTCATAGTAAAGGAAAAACTCCAATAATAGTTGGTGGAACAGGATTATATATTGATATTTTACTTAAAAATTATAATCTTCCTAAAATTGAAGCAAATAAAGATTTAAGAGAAGAATTATCTAAATTAACGTGGGATGAACTATATAATAATTTAAAAAAATTAGATCCTGAAGCTGCTGAATCAATAAATACAAATGATAGAAAAAAAATAATCCGAGCTATTGAAATTATAAAAGCAACCAATATGCCATTAAGCAAAACTAGAGGAATAGATGAATCCGAATATGATATACAATGGATTGGTAGAAACTTCGACAGAGAAACATTATATTCAAGAATCGACAAAAGAGTGGATATTATGATTGAATACGGATTATTAGAAGAAACAAAAAATTTACTGGATAAACACGGCAGAATTCCTAATCTTGTTCACACCATAGGATATAAAGAAATTCTAGGTTATATTGATAACAAATATTCACTTACTGAAGCTGCAGAGTTACTAAAAAAGAATACACGCAACTATGCGAAACGTCAGCTAACTTGGTTTCGTAAAAATGATGAAATTGAATGGAACATATATCCCGACAAATTAAAGAAATAACTAATTGACTTTAACTTTAACAACGACTTTTAAGACTTTAGTCGATAGTTCATCTAATGCAATTTGTGGAGCATGAGCTTCATGAGGATATAACATTACAAAATTATTTCCGTTTAAAGTTACAAAATCAGAATTAGCAATATTATCAGAATAAAATTCAATATCGCGCTCCAGGGAATATGGTATTTCTGTATTTAAACCTTGTACCTCTCGAACATAAATTCGTTCCATACCTGATAATAATAACTGAATATCAATATAATTACGATGAGATTCAAATTTACCATTATCAATTATTTTAGTAGTATATTCTTCAACATTAGCATACACATCATCTGATATTATATGCTTTCCACACTTAATTGTAGAATCAATACTTTCAATAAAAGTAACAACTTCAATTGGAATATCTTTATATTTGCTAATATTTTTCAAATTATCAATTATCATATCTACCTCACATAAAAATAGGACTTTGAAAATATCAAAGTCCTATTTTATTCTATTATCTTAGAAGAAACGTAATTTATTTCTTACTGTCACAGTACAAGGGTGACTATTACAAGGGTTAGTTGGACTTTCAATTGCAGATTTAATATTAGCATCAGAGCCACTTCCTTTTACTTTTAGACCCAAGTTTTGACAGTAAGGAGTATTTAAATCAACTTTTCTGGAGAAACAAGCACCTCTTGCATATGACACATTTGAATAAGCTAAAACTTTCTTTCTTGCATAGTCAGTGCCACCTTCAGAATCGTAATAATATACATCTACAGATAAACTATCAACACCATTACCAGCTTTATAAAGAGTCGAATCACCTGCATTTTTTGATTTGTCACCATCTAATGGATAAGCCGGATAAACAACACCATTTGATGATACATAGAATGGGAATACATCTTCCCATAAAGTTCCAGAACCTTTATTACCGTTTATATCAACAAATACAGTAAATCCATTAATTGCGAAATATCTATTATCCTTATCATAATTAGCGGCATAAGAAATAGTTGATAAATCTGTTGATGCACAACAGTTTCTAGCATCGCCCATTTTATCAGCACCAGAAACTAATGAGTAACAGTGACCTTCTCCTTGACAGAAGTACTCACCATTAGAAGAACTTGCTAAACAAGCTTCTTTAGATGCAATATATTTAGTTCCATTCAATTTTTCCTTACAAATATTTTGATTAGAACTAATGCCCTCTGTTGTAAATGATAAACCTGGAATTGAAGCAGCTTTATCACCTAAAATCCATAATTTTAAACCGTTTTGGAATACTATATTAGGATTGATATTTTTAAATGCACCAATTTTACTCATTATAGATATATATTTGCCGTTTGTACCAAGTGCAGCATTATATACGTCTGAATAAATATGATTACTGAAAGTATTACAATTATGAGACGCAGTATTCCAGTTATCGTTAATCAATTCACAGAAACGTTTAGAAGTTTGAATTGGTGGATTTATAACACAAGTTTCAGTGTCAGGATCAAAATGTAATCCACTAGCACATCCCACTCTGTGACAAGCACCATCTTTCATTTGATACCCTTCAACGCAAGTACAAGCATTTCCATTATATACTGAAAATTCAGGACAACAAGAATTTGTTTGAGGATTAAAATCTTGATTTGAAGGGCAGTAAATACAATATTGAGATTCTGTCATTGATGCGGTAGGATTGGAATGAGCGTAAGCTTTATAACCGGTTTTTGGAGAGCAGCAAACATTATCATTATTTTGAGTTTCTCTTTTATTCCCCCTGCAGTTACAAACAACAGCACAACTACCAGCAGTATTCTCCATACCATAATATCCATATGCTGGTTTACAAGTATCAGGAACAGAGATACAATCAATTTGTCCAGAACCCTCAGTCACTGGAACTGAAGGAAACTTTTCATAAAAAGC
>JAAVBM010000031.1 GCA_014803505.1 bacterium
ATGATACGTTGCACCGATAAGAATGGTGTGGACTGTGTTATCATGACAACGAAGGTGCTGTATGAGAATCCGGGACTTTCACATCATGAAATCTTGCGCCAACTCGATGACATATTCCATGCAGAAGTAATCCTTATCCCTTGGGATACTGAAGAAAAATGTGGCCATGCTGACGGAATGGTTAGAAGTCTCGGTAAAGGTAGGGTTCTGATGAATTGCTATGCAGATATGGATCCCAATCTTGGCAATGCAATCAAGATGGCGCTCGGTAACAGATTTGAGATTCAAGAGTTGAAATATGGCGATATGTGGCGTGAGAATAGCTGGTGTCACCTTAACTTCCTTGAACTGCGAAACGCAATACTCGTCCCTACTGCAAGTATTGCATCTGATAAAGTTGCCCTGAAACAACTTGAAAATATCATTAGCAAGAAATGTATCTCCATATCTATGGCAAAAATCATATCCGAAGGTGGTGCAATGCACTGCATTTCATGGAGCATGGACACATTTGAAGCATGTGATAAAATAGCCGCGTTATCTATCCTCTAAGATGCTGCCCCAATCTAATCAGTCAAGCCGACCCACAACTCTGTGATCAATTCCTCTGCCGGTGCCTCGGTGGGGGAATTGAGGTATTTTTCCATGTATGGTGTGGCTATGTCAATACTTAAATCACTATTGTTGATTGTAGCGATAACCTCATCATAGAATGAGGTTAAACCGTCATAATTGCCTTTGTGTGTAAATACGGCATATCTTTGTGCCGGAATCAATCTCCGGCCAATACTACCAATGATATCTTTATTAAGTTCCGACGAATGGATTCCCTGAAATAAAATGCCCGAAATAAATGTTCCCGAATATTTATCATCAGAGATATATCGATCTATTGCAAATCCCACATATCCGGCTACTTTAGCTTTGAGATATCTTGTCGAAACAAAGGCTTCGATTTTATCCCAATTATCCGCCTCAAATTCACAAGTCGAGCACTCATCATAATGAGTCTCCGACTGTTTGTAAAAGAGTATGTATTCGGGCAGATATTCTTTCCTGAAAGGAAGATGAATAGGAGAATCATTACCTGCTATGCTTCTGAGAGAGTCAATATCAGCGACACCGTTTTTTCGCATCAGCCTATAAATTCCATTAGGATGGTTGAAGCCTATTGAGTGAGCTACTTGTGCTTTTGAAACGGCCGGGTATAATCTGAATATTCGTGCAGCATATTCGGCACGTCTCGCAGAAACATAGTTGACAAGACTCTGACCGGTGTATACTTTAAAGTAATCACGTAAACTGCGCTCGGACATTCCGGATGCAAGTGCCAATGATGATACTGAAGTAGCATCATTGAAATCCTTATAACCAATACCATCAAAAGCGGCCGACTCTTCAATGTGTCTTAACGCCACGTAAAGTTTCTTTTCAATATCCTTGGGAATTACCTCCATTAATACAGAATGAGGTGTCGTTCCACACGTCAGCATTGCCGAGTTTGGGGTAGCAATCAACGCTTCATCATTGTAAAAGGAACTTAGTATATCAGTAGAACTCATAATTTATTTTTCTTTATGCGTCTAAGTGGACAAAGGTCTATAAGTAACTTCTCAGTTTCATCTTGAGTCAGTACACTTTCAAGTGCTTCTGCCAGTTCCTCTTGTCTCGGTTGTCCAAAAGTAAGTCGATAAAGTCCTAAAATCTTCATCATTTCAGAATATCGGGTTATATCCTGACTGAATTGATATAACGGCACGATTCTCTCAATGGAGACTCCATCTGAATCAAAATGCCATCCGGGCACAATGTCACAAGGGAATTTTGCAAGTACTTTGTCTTTACTTGCCAATTCAAACAATTTATCCCAAGGCTTTTCTTCATCATTAATTGATGAAATGTATTTGTCTGCAACTCTTTGACGAATCACTTTTCCACGAAATCTGTTAATTCTTCCTTCTCGTTGCTCAAAATCTATGGGATTATTTGGAAGATTCCAATGGATAATTTTTCTGCAATACCAATGAAAATCCAATCCTTCCTGTCCTATGCTTGTTGTCGCCAATACAAAAGGTCTGAACGGTGAATTAAAAGCCTCGCGAATACTCGTTGCTCGGACTTCACTTCCTTGATTACTTTTTACATTTACACCAAAAGCCGCCGCATAGTGAGAGCGGAGATAATGACGAACATCATTATCCTCAGATTCTTTTTTACAGAAACTGGCAGCATCGTCAACTTTTAGATTAGTTGTACGCATTGAAAGGACATTGCATATGGATTTTCCCATTTCAATTGGATTATCATATTCGTTCCATAGCATAAAAACATATTCATCTAATACAGCTTGAATATTGCCGTCGATACAATAATGAATTACTTTTTGCCAGTAATCAAGAGATTTATGTGGATATTGTAATTCTACAATAGCTATGCTTTCAGGTTTGTTAAACATGTCTATAAAGGCAAGTCCTATCTGGAACGCTGTGGAAAGAACATCATTTGTAGTGCCAAAATATCTTTTCAATGCTCTGTAAGCGCATATAGCAGGCGACCCTAATGATAGTTGCACCATTAGTTTGGCTTGCTTGCGTAATTCTTCAGAAGAGACCTTTCTTGGAAATACCGGTAGTTTAGGATGCTTCTTGTCAAGGATTGAATGCAATTCTCGAAGATATTCTTTCGCAAGGATAGTGTCTGGATTCCTTTTCAAGATTGTATTTTCTATTTTGTCCAACCAGCTATTCTCGAATGCCTGGTCATTAACCATAGGATATGCCCAGCTTATGTGAGTATTCTCCCTGCTATTGTCATTTCCATTGATTTCACAGAAACTGGTAATCTGTTCGGCTTGTTTCGGGTATAGTTCTTCAATAATATCCCTCGATGACTTCCTTGAGTTGACGAAGCCCAAAGGATCGGTTATTTGTTCGATATAACGACTTGGATATGCAAGCAAGAGTGTGGTCATGTTTTTCAATCCACTTGCAAAGTTAAGACGTCTGTATGGTTTTCTGGCTTTATCACCATGTGAGGCAACACGCTTATCGGCAAAATACTTCACACCTTCTTCTTTAGGCATCATTCCAATGCTTTGTTTCTCCGCTTCATATGACACTAAGGTGGCAATCATTTTAGGTACTAACTTCCACGCAGAGAAAACTAAGGTTTTGGTGAAATCTGTTTGTCCCTTAAATGCTCCATCCGGATTATAGTAACTCATTGATGGAGGGCACCATAGGAGTTTTGACTCCTTGCGCATACCTTTCATCAGGATGTTGAGTTTGCCATTAGGCCAATGTCCGTTTTTAGGGAATTCGTATCTGTTAATCTCTGCCAGATTAACGAAAGCATTCTTAGACAGGGGAATAGACTTATCGGATGCCTTTTCCCCAACTTTATAGTCTCGGAGAAATGACATGGCATAAGGAGCGGACTTTGCATAATCAACGGGTGAAGGAGCATTCTCCTGTTTGCGTTCGTAAATGGTTTTAAATACATTGTCTAAATGCAAAAAATCCTCTATTCCTTGCTTGGTCACCGGAAGAGGACTATCCTCCTTATTTACAATCAGTGCATTGGGATCATTTGAAGCGATGATTTTCTCTGTCCGGACTATAACTCTGTAATAGACATCCTCTACGTGACGTTTAAGTTTCTGTATTTCATTCAGGACCGGCTCCTTGTCGTCTACGTTTTTAAGCGATAGCATTTTTGAAAATATACTGCTTCTGGCTTCTTCATATCGATGCCAGTCAATATCAGTCCCTTCATATAGAAATTGAAGAACTCTCTTCAATTCCTTATAGTGGTGTTCATTATTTTTTTCATCATGTTTGTTGGTGAAAGCCTTAAACGGTGTCGCACTTAGCATAAGTACTTTTGCATTTTGCTGAGAAAACACTTTCTGTGCAATAGTTGCCTGCTCACTGGATGATTTGGTCTCCAACAGCTGACTGTAGCGTTGAAACTCGTCCATGATAAAGATGTCAGCGTCCATCAAAGAAAGACATACATTTGTAAGAGTCCGGCGAAGATGCCCGATTGTCTCGGCATAAATAGCCCATGTTTTATCAGTTCTTCTGTCAAATCTTGTTGCTACAGTCCTAATGAAATCCAGCAGTGTCATCTTTCCGACCAGTCCATAGTGCTTGTAGCACTCCGGACATGAATCCCGATCTACGTATGACTTACCAAGAGATTCAATATATAGTTCCGGGAAATTATCGCGAAGTCGATTCCTAAAGTTACCGGAGTCGCGTTGCGGTTGCCAGGAGCCTTCTTTTAATCTCCAGAATCCTTCCATCAATTTGCCGAAACGCACTTTATGTTTCCTTATCTCCGCATCCTTTTCCAGAATAGCATACAGCATTAATCGTTCTTCCTTAATACCGAGTGTCGAAGCTTCATTGAAAGAAGTGTCCGGGGTCAAGGAATAGATACAAAACTCAATATTATCGTAGTATGGTTTATAAGCCAGAAGTGAAATCCTGTTCACCTGACTTACCACACAACGCTTATCTTTTGTGAAATTTACCTTTTTTAGATTTTGCGCAGATAATTGTTGATTGGAGCATATATAAAAAACATTAAAACTTTTCTTTTCTCGGCATTTACACTTTTGCCATCGGTCGAATGCCTTTGCCACAAGGCCTTTCGCAATCCATGTCTTTCCAAGTCCTACTTCATCTGCAACAAGCATACGCCTTTGGCCTTCATCATACATTCTGTGATAAAGGTAATCGACCGTAGCACGTTGAACATCACTCAGCTTGTGTTCAACATCAAGGATTTGTTTCTTGTACATCATTTTGCATAAGGTGCAAACAGGTTCCACATGTTAATAAACACCGGGCTTAACAATGGTTGGTCGTTTTTGTCTTTAACTTTGCGTAGCTTTTCAATATTCTCTTTGATGTTTTTCAATGTTGACCTATTGCGACTTGTCGCTAACAAGAGCTTCTCATAGATAGGAAGTGAGCAATCCTTCCACACTGTGTCGTCATTGTCGCAGGAATGTACCGTTTTTAACTGCTTACCAATATGCTGCTGTTCTTTATCTGTTTGATCATCAAGGCAGAACATGAGATAACGCATCAATTTCTCTTCACTATCCAAAATTTCAGACATGATTTTACCATGTCTTTCATCCGGAATCTCAATAGGCAGTTGAATCAAAAAGTTCTTTTCTTCGCCTGATCCTAAACTTATATTTACGCGAAGGAACGATGATAACTGCTGACACATTTGACTGCTGAACTTATGTTTGTTTTCTTTTTTAAGACACCAGACATCCATATCTGATGAGAATAATCTTATTGAAATGTCCACATCCGGATACTTTTGCCAAAATTCAAACCATGCTGTATCACCTGTATGAATGTACATGGAATATTTCCCATTTTCTTCCTTTTCTATTGTGCCATTGAAATTCAGGTGAGAGAGATTGAAAATCAGCTCTCTCTGTATCCGGCGTTTCTCCTCTTCGTTGGGATCCTTTACCGATTGTTCTTTTATTCTGTATGGAGTGACAAGAGGAGCGTTCGGGTCTAATAATGAATTCAACACCTCTTTTGCAGATGTGCCTTGTTCAAGACTTCTCAATTGTAACTGTGCCTCATAGTTCGACCTTAATCCTGCTTGTGTACAGTTTGTGGATCCTATGAACCAATTGTTATAGCTATACCAATCGCCATCAAACCGGAATTTGGCTATGAATATTTTTGCGTGGAGACTGATGCCGTGGCTTATGGCTGATTTATCGCCGATTTCATCTTCCTCATAATCTGAGGCTTCCTCCAACATGCTATTCCACATATAGCAATCCCATCGCTTTAAGGACTCAGGCGAGCATTTATCCATCTCATATTCCCGGCTGATTAAAATTGGGCGTGTAACCTTGCATCGGGAAGAAAGCATATTAAGTGTGTTGTCATCAATGAATGGACTAATTACAAGAAGTTCTTCATAAACCTTATCATGCAATAATGGAGATTTCAATTGCCCAAAAACATGAGGCCGGAAAATAGCATTTTTCCCTTTTCGGTCGAAAGGGAAGGGTGGTATGAATCTGATGCGTTTTAACTCTTTGGTAAATTGCTTGATTATATCTCTTCTACCTGTTCTCTCCATTAATTCTGTCATCATTATGGTAAGGTGAACGTTATCCGAGATTTCTTTATCTGTTGGATGGCTCTCCATGGCGACAGCAATATCAAAATCTGTAGCTGCTGTGATGTTACGGCTCATAGTTACAAGCCGATATTTGAAATTCCGCTCGGATGTGGATTTATTCCTGTCGTTTTTCTCAGTATAGCGAATGAGCCATACTTTAGGATGGAAATTTATGTTTGGAGAATCCAATGTGATATTCCAGATATTCTGGTCCAGAAATCCCATAAGCATGGAATATCCGCAATGGGATGTGATGTTGTTTTCATGAACAAATATAAACATCTTGTTTCTTACTTTGTTCAGAGAATCCAACATATCCGCACGAAGATTATTCTCGTCCGTACTTTCCGAATGGTATTTGGCATGGAATAACGACAAAGGCACACTCATCAATACTTCAAGGTCAAGGCTGTAAGTAGTACCGATAGCCCAGGAGGTTTCCCACCCATCATCCGGCATAAGGGCTCTGCCATAGTCCATACGATTATTATGACTCAATATATCCATCTGTTAAACCTCATTAGCGAGTCCGTCGTAAATATCTTTGATCACACTTAAAGTGGACATGTAGCGATAATTGATTAGATACAATCCTAACCATTGCTGTTTATCCATCTCTTCGATTACTTGTCCCTTTTCAATCTTGACAAATCGGCTCTTCGATTTCTTATTCCATCTTTCCTGACGTTCGGTCAGACTGCACAATTCAGATTCGATCTGAATCCAATCAGAATTGTTTTTAATCAAAATCTGAATCTGATTCAAAAAGTTTCGAGTCGGAGTCTTAAGATTTGTTCCTCTTATACAGTCATCAATCTGAAACCCTCTAAAGTCAATCATTCGATTTGACAAGTTTCCAAGCCATTCAATTCCTTTAGAACGCACTTGGCCTATGAAATCATCAGGAGCATTTACTTTACTCCGTAATTGTATGTTGTATGCGATATGAGCACCATGCAGAAATAATGCCACATCGTGTGCCTTAATAAGGTTCTTGCGAAGTTCTTCATTTGAAATCATACCGACAGAACTCTTTACAAAATATATAAAGGCATTGTCATCTAAATGCTGTGACTGCCGGTATTCCTCTAATGCGCTTTTATATGCAGTCCACAGCGTCTCATTGGCGACTAATGAAGCAGGAAGACTATCTTTTGAATACAATTGAAGTCTATCACATAATGTCTCGGCTTCAGTACGAGTAAGCCGCAACCCATTGTCTGTTATGAATTGCCGCCAATTACTGTCGTATGACACATTTTCACTTACTGTCATATGATTCTCTCCTTGCTCTTTTGTCGTGTCATCACCTCTGTCACTTGACAGAAGTTCGTCCATAAGAGAATGTCTGTCTGATAAGATTTGATCAAGAGAACCCTCTGATTCCAGTAAATGCAGATGCTGTATCCCATTCCAATATATCTCAGAGGGCTGACGTTTCAGATTGCCGTCCTTCTTATCTTTTCCAAAATAACTTTCGTTGGATTGCTCCGGATGATTTTCATAATATCGAATGATGATACGATTGGTATCAACCTCAGCCTTATGAAAATAGTCAAATCCGGCTTGACGCTTTGTCTGCTTTTTCTCTTTCTCCAATAGAATATACGGAGTAATAAAAAAATACTTTGCCCTGGTATATAGAGTGGAAAAACCGGGAAACAGCTTGTTTGACATTGCATCACGAATCATACCGATTCCCAATTCATCAACAACACCACCCATTCCCATTAAATCCATGAATCGTTTTACTCGGTTACGGTCTTTTGGGGAGAAATCAATCCACCCTATTTGTGATTCCATAATCTATATTTATCCGTTAAAAACCATTCTTCTGCTCCGGTTTTCGAGGCAACTTAGCTCCCATAGTGTTCTTTGCTATTGTCTATGTATTAAGAGAGCAAACTTTCTAAGTCGATAATCTTGCTATCGGCTCAATATCTCATTGAATAGCGTAAAAGTAATAAAAATATTCATTATATGATATATTGATAGGATGGTTGTGTTTTGTGGAAAGGGGTATAAGGCACCATAAAGGTGTTTTCTATGAAACTATATTCAGCCATTGTCAGACTTCACGGGGAGGAAATATAACGTTTTTGGCACTCTCCAGCATGGTTGAAAGCACCTTACGCTGTGATTCCGAGAGTTTTGGCGTAGGCAATTTGCCATTGCGCTCCGCTTCCTCGGTGAAGATTCTCGCATCTTCTCCCCAAAGTTCGGGGGACGTTTTAATTGTCATTGCCATAGTTTTATCTTTTAATCTACAAAGATACAACAAATTTCTTACATAACCGGATTCCTACTTTTGAACTATTGCAAATTTTGCGACAATCGTAAATCAGCACAATTCCTGTTGGGAGATTTTGGGTTCTATCGGTCACATTTTAATTGGTGTAATGTCAACACAACAGCGGCTCCGTTTCAAGGCGGAGCCGCTGATGTGTTGGTAAGATTGGAATGGGTCAGCGTTTGCGGCGGCGAACACTCTTGGTGGCATTGGAATTGGCTTGGCCGCTTGAAGAGGAACTGCTGCTCTTCACTTTCGGTTTGGCACGCTTCTTAGTAGTGCTCTTGCGCTTGGATGTAGAGGTCTTGGCAGTGGCTTTTGGTTCCTCTTTGGCAGTCTCGTCCACAACGGTACGCTCCGGCAGATTCTCGTCATCTGCAGC
This sequence comes from bacterium, assembly GCA_014803505.1. Lineage (GTDB taxonomy): Bacteria > Cyanobacteriota > Vampirovibrionia > Gastranaerophilales > Gastranaerophilaceae > Zag111. The sequence goes on from JAAVBM010000031.1 coordinate 8,847, forward strand.
TTTAGCAGCTTCGGCAGCCTCCTGCTTCTCCTTCTGCGCCAGATATTCCTCACGAGTTGGCACCCAAAGATCCTTGCCGAAAGTCTTCAGACGATTGTCGATGCTATCCTGCGCACGCTTCATATCGTCAGGATCGGGATACATCTGAGCCATCGAGAGATTGCGCAGATTGCGGGTCTTGTAGATCTCACCGTCATACATCCCCATATTGAAATAATCGTCAAGGCTGTACTGCGGCAGATTATTATCATCGTTGAGGAAGATATACTGCTGAGCGAGATAAGGGCGCAGAGCATCGAATTTCACCCAGAACATAGGATAACGCGCCTCGCCTCCGAAATCACCGCTACGGTTGAGCACCGGGCAGATAGCCTCCACCCGAGTCTGCATACGGTTGCTGCGGCGGTCGAACTCCCATTTCTCGATAATATAATAGTTGAGCACCTGCCCTGTAGGCACATCGGCCTCCTCTATCTGGAATTTGGGATTCTTCTCGGTGCTTCCCTTGGCCGAAGTATAATAGATACCGAAGCGGTCGAGCATATCGGCCACATTTATCTTATACTGGTCAGAGAATACCTCGCGTCCGTCAAGATACTCATAAGCGGGAAGTTTGCCATCTACCACCTGCCCCAGAATGATACGGAAAAGATTCTCCTGACCGTCCACCACATCCTCCGGGAAATAGAGCGGAGTGTTGGCATCCTTGGTGAGGTCGATCTGTCGGTAGATCTGACGCATATAGGCCAGATCGGCGTCATGGGGGTCTTTCGCTTCATAGAACCCCTGCATACGGTCGGTGACCTTCGGGCCCTCGGCCTCGGCCTTCTTCTTGTCTCTTTCGCTACGCTTGCGCACGCCCCCGGCGTTCTCCACCTGGGCCACGGCGCCGACCGCTATGAGTCCCAATGCGAGCAGAGGAAGTATTTTGCGATATATTTTCATTGCTTTCGGATGTTAAAGGTTAGTTAAGCCCCACCTCCATAGGGGAGATGTCGCGGGTGACGCCGTCCGGGCCCTTGGCCTTGACGTTGGAGATAAAGAAGCTCTTGCCGGGCTTCAGACGTTTGAACTGCTCCTTCTGGCGCGGTGAGAAGCTTGCTCCGTTGGATACCTCCGGGATGGCGTTACCCATCGAATCGAAGAATACCGTGGAGAAAGATACTACCGAGTAGCTCACATTGAGCAGATCGTCATCAATAGCCGCTCCCAATCCGTCGGCCGCCATAAGGGCAGCCTTGGAGATACGCTTGGGTGTACCCTTGTAATGCACCGTGTTGCCCTGAGCATCCTTCATCGCTATAAAGGGACTCGGGTCGGGCAATTTGCGCACGCGGAAAGTCATCGATCCTACATTCTGCGAACGTCCTTCCAGCTGAGCCGTCACGGTGATCACCGCCTCGCTGCCCACCTTACCCGGATGTGCCACCCATACATCGCCGTTACGTGTCAGCGTGCCGTTGGTCATTGTGGCCTGTACCGCATTCATCGGCACTCCGGGCACGGATATGCTGATAGGGTTGTTGATGCCGGCATAAAGCACATTCATCATAGTCGGCGAGATAGTGGCCATAGGCTCTATCACTGTATAAGAGGATTTGAAAGGACGCTTGTCAAGTGTGCCGTCTCCCTTCATCACCTCGATATATCCGGAGAAATCGTGAGTGCCCACAGCTCCCGGCACAAACTCATAGAGACCGTTGGGGTTCGAAAGTTTCGAGCCGTTCACATAGATAGAGGGGCGCATGGTGGTGTCGATAGCCGCCAACACGATATTGGCGGAATATTTTCCACCCCGGATAATCATGTTGGAGTTGGGGATGACATAAGCGTTGAGCTCATTCACACGCACATCTCCTATATCCACATTCGTGATAAGAGTGGACATCGCGTCGCTCTGCGCCTCGCGTATATCGTTCTGCAGCTTGGTGAGCAGAGTCACAGCCGCCACAGCCGGCATATTGTCAAACATCTTGTCCTCCCAATGGTAAGGACCTACGGTGCCCTGAGGAAGCTTCACTTCGGTGGAGAGCATCTGCTCCACACTCTTGCGCTTCTCGGGGTCGGAGATAAGAGCGCTCACATATTTGCGGTAAGCATCCACAGCGAGACGCAATTTCTCTCCATTCTTCGAGGCGGGATTGAGCATCACCACGCCGGCCGCCTCGAGATTATCGAGATTGACGATATTGTTATAGTCGGCCTGAGGCCCGTCGGAAGCGCGGGCTATCTCGATCTTGAGCGAGTCAATGGTGAGATAGAGGCTCTCGGAGCGGGAGCGGAGTTCGCGTCCCTTCTCCCACCAGGGTCCCACCTTCCCGGGATTCTTCTTATAGAGATCTTCGAGATAGCGGAACTGATTCTCGTTCTTGGCCGTCATATTGAGGTTGGTACGCGAAAGGCCGTCCTGCACCTGATTGAAGCCGTTGAGCACATCGCTCGAGACATTCAGGGCAAGCATCGCGGTGAGGACGATATACATAAGATTGATCATCCTCTGTCGGGGCGACATTCGCGCTACGTTGTTTCCTCCTGCCATTGTATTTCTTTATTCTTGTTGGGGATGAAGAGGGGAGAGGGGGATTCAGCCGGAGCGTCAGTCTTCCTCGTTATGAGGGAACGAACCTGCTCCCATACCTCCCATCATCGGATTATGCATATTGATGGTCATCGCCGTGATCATCTTCTCGTATACCTGATTGAGCTGCTTCATGTAGCGGGCCATCTTCTCGGTCTCCTCACAATAGTGGGCCGACTCGTTGGCCGATTTCTCATACATGTCGCGGATATCCTTCAGACCGCGGTTGACACGGTCGATCGATTCAAGCTGCGATGAGATGCTCTTGAGCTGAATCTCGTAGATAGTGTTCAAGCCGCCGATATTGCGGTTGAGGTCGGCCATACGGTCCACATATCCTGTGGAGCTGGCCGTGATATTCTCGGAATTCTCCGTGATGGCGCGATAACTGTCGAGAAGCACGGAGCTCACTTCATTGAGCGAGCGTGTAGTCTCTTTGAGCTGAGTCATCTGCTCGGCGATGCCGGAGAGCTGCGAGAGATAATCCTGAGTGGCTGTGGTCAATTCGGCCATTTGGGAAAGCTGCTCGGAAGCATCGGCCATCTTGCGGATGCTCTCGCGGAGCGACTGAGTATCCTCCTCCGAGAGAGCCACACCGTCAGGGATGCCGGCAGTGGCGCGAGCCGCGCCCGCCGTGATGGCTCCTCCGGCGGCATAGGCCGCACCGGGATCACCCTCGATGGTGACATCGCCCGAAGGCATGGAGGCGAAACCTCCGTTGACCACCACTCCTCCGCCGGGACCGAAAGCCGGACGGTCCTCCGGATCTTTGGAATCAAGCACCGGGAAAACATCCTCCCAGGCATACTCCTTGGCCGGACGGTCGAACGCCGTCAGAAGGAACATGGCGATCTCCGTGCCCATACCGATGCAGAGCAGAGTGCTGCCGCCCGGGAGATGGAGAATCTTGAAAAGCGCACCCCAGATCACGATAGCCGCGCCGATGGAGTAGGCGAAATTGAAGAATCGCTGTCCCTTCTCTCCATGGAGAAAGCGTTCGATTCCGTTGGCATATTTTCTTATCTTTACCATAGCGGTGGTTTATTTCTTTTTCTTAGTGCCTTTTGCAAATCCTATCTGCGAGCGTACGTTGCGGAAGCCGATATAGCTGCGCTGCTCGTTCTGATACTCCCACATGCGGAGGTCGCTGCGGAGATTATGGGCCACATCCTTCCAGCTGCCTCCTCTCACGATCTTACGCTTCATCTTGTAAGGATCCTCGAGGGCCGCATCGTAGCGGTATTCGGGGTTAAGGTCGCTCGTGAGTTTGTTGAGGCTTTCGGTGTAGGCGGTGGAGGTCCATTCCGAGACATTGCCCGCCATATCATACAATCCGAAATCATTAGGCTTGAATGTGCCCACAGCCGAAGTAATCACATGGCCGTCGCGCACGAAGTCGCCGTCCATCGGTTTGAAGTTGGCATAGAAGCATCCGCGCTCATCCATCGGAAGAGTCTCCTCCCAGGGGTAAGAGCTCTCGGAGTTGCCTGCGCGCGCCGCATACTCCCATTCGGCCTCGGTCGGGAGACGGTAAGGCTCGATAAAGATACCCTCGCGTCCCAGCGAGCGGCGCAGATAATCCGTACGCCAGTTGGAGAAAGCGTTGGCCTGTTCCCAGCTTACGCCTACTACCGGGTAATCATTGTAG
>JAAVBM010000032.1 GCA_014803505.1 bacterium
CTGTGCGCTTCTGACCATACAGCGCTATTGCCTGACTCGCTACCAAACGCCCATTGCTGTCGCACAGACCCCGAATCACTTCATTGATGTCGTTTTCGCGGCCAAACACCATGTCTCGATCCTTAACTACGCCCTGATTCGCAAAGCTACGGTACGGGTTAGGCATCGGTTCAAATTCCGTCTCCAGCGAGAGCGGCGGCAGAGTCGGGTTGTACACATCGGACATCACCCTTTGATCCTTCGACTTATACGTGTAGTGGATCGACAGATGGTAGTCGATACTGCGCCCATCGTAGCCATCCGGCAACTTAAAGGACACTACGCACTCTTCGGGACTTCCACCCACAAGCGGCTGCTCCAGCGCCTGCCGCACAGCGGCTCCGCCTGGAAGTCCATCAAGCTGTACTTCCGGGGTCAGCGCTTTTTGGCGCGACACCTCATTCAAGATGCAGAACACCACAGTTACTTTGTTGCCGTGTCGCTGAACACCGCGGCATTCAACGGAGATCTTCGGCGTTAGTTGATGTAGTTTGGGGATCTCCTCCGTAGCACACGCCCGCATATCGTTGAGCATCGACCTGAAGTGCTGATATGCGAATTCAGTCGGTGAGAGCATAATCTGATTGCGCATCAGGTCTGCCTCACTCACGATACTCTGCAGATCGTTCAATCGGTTGTCAAAGTCAGTCTGCTCTTGGTAACGGCTGAAAAGATCCAGAATCCGTATTAGTCCGCTGCGGTAGTCCTCATCCTGCTTGGAGAGCGGCAGCTGCCTAAGCAGCCGCCGCAGATCATTCAGCGAATCCAGCCGAAGATAATCCGCATTGTTAAGAGAACTTCTCAGATTGCCTTCCTGTGCGCTGTATGCCTCCACGGCACCGTTGAAGCGACGCATGACATCCCTGTCTCCAACATTTTCAACCTCCAATCGCTTCCTAAGGTCTTCGGCAAGTTCTGGGTTGTACGCACAGTTTTCAAGGACCTTGCTGAGGGGCGCGATACCTACGACTCTCGCTAGTGCGATCAGCCCATCAAAGAAGCGATCGAAATCGCAGTCCCTTTTCAGATCAAGACGAGTCAAAGCGGCCACCTTTTCCGGTACCCAGCTATCGTTTTCTTTCTTCAAGCCATGCTCGAAGTACGAGCACACGTAAAACCGAAACCACTCTGAGGTGTCGATACACTTTCCGGCAGCCTTCTCGTTCTCCAAAAGCAGCAAACAGTAATAGCGCATAGTATCAATCTTAGCCTCAGTCTCATCGATACATGCATATGCCATTTGCTCCAGACCTTTGTATGCAATGTTGTTGAGATTGTTCTTCGTCAGCTGGCGACAACGCTCTACTTCATCCTCGTCGGCGCACTGCAGAAAGTTGTAGATGTATTTGGCGGCTGCAAAGTGTTGCTGCGCTCGTCCCATACGCCGTCTCTTTGACGCAGTACCCGTGATCTGTCCGTATTCCTTGTCGGCCTCTTGCCAGTGTCCGCGAGTGTAACCGGAATCCGTCACATATTTCGTTATCAGAAGGTCATCGATCGAGGTAGCTAAAAGCTGTTCTCTGAGAAATGCTGGCCACTGCTCTACGATGCCTACCGTATTGCTTCGCTGGTCAACAGTCGGACGCTGCCACGTTCTGTTGAGCATCGCCTTAAGGTCGGGGTCATCAGGCCAGATACGCTGCAGATCTCTCGCTATTTCATCGATCTGGGAGTCAAGCGACGAATCCTTATCACGCAGGAAGTAGAGTGCCATCACCTTGCGTTTCTTGAGACGCGCCGAGCTGATCCGCGCATGCGCCGCCTGGCCTGGTACCTCCGACACGCGTGGAGCCTCGTGCAGTCCTGCGTCACAGGAAGCGACGCAGTCTTCATAGCGCCCAATCTCGAATTCAAGCACAGCTTTGTTCAGCGTGTAATGAAGGCGCGTACCTTCTTTGTCCGTCAGTTCAAGCCCGCGTCTGTAGCACTCTATTAGCTTCTCGGGATCACGCTTGGAAGCTGCGTAGAACGTGATCCAATTGTTGATGCGCTTTTCCTCTGGCAACCGATGTTCATGCGCCCTAAACATAGCTTCTGCTGAATCATAGTCTTTCTGACGAATGTACAGTGTCAGCAGATCGCACACCGCACTTTCAACACAGTCTTCCTCTGCAATCGCCTGTTTAAAGAGCTTTTCAGCGCGACTAAAATCGCGTCGATTTATCGCGCGCCGGCCGTCGCTGTACGGTCCACTTCCATTGGGTTCCGGACCAGGAGTGTAGTCGTTTCTGCGTACAACTTCCGGCGTGACGCCCATGTTTTTCGTCGGTGCATCCGTCGGCTTTCTCTGCTGTCCAGGTACATAGAGATCTAAAGGGATATATGGCAGCGAAAGCCCATATTCCACAAGTGCCGTCGTTTCCCGTTCTTCAGTTCCTGCTTGCTCCTGAAAAGCCTGTATCAGGCCGGACTGCTGCCAGTTCCGAATCTTTTCCTCCGAAAACGGCTCTGTCGGTGCCAGATGCTCAACCTGGGGGTGTCCATTACAGGTTCCCCATGTAAAAGATATCATCTGACTCGGCATATCGTATTCGTTTTCCAAGTGGATCTTTAGCAACGGATCTAGAACATTGGAAAGATTGAAGCTTTGCAGCTTCCCGTTATTCGTGTGAATCTGACCGATACGGCTGAAGCGATTGTACGAATCGATCCAGCCCGTTCCTTTTTTAGCATTCGGCTGTGGCTCCACTCCTCGAAGCCGTATTTCGGTTGCGGCCAGTCCTTTCTGATGCTCCCCCATGCGAAACGTAACTGTCAGTCCCTGCCAGTCATCGCGCAGCAGAATACGGCGCAGCGATTCGTCTTCCACCTGTTTCAGGTGAAAAAAGATCTGACCATCTCGCAGGAAGGGGATCCCAGGGGCCTCGATAAAGCCGAACATCCTACCCCGCTGGAAGGTCTTGATGGTCCCCCGCCGCGGCAGCATACAGGCCGCTCTTTCGACATGCTGACAGTCACGTGCCTGCCTAGACAGCCATTCTTTGAGTGCAGCAATATTGGATGCACTATTGAGTTCATCCATATCACGCCATTCGTTGAACCCAGTCAACTTCCAGGCAAGCGCGAAAACGTCCTCAACAAATTCCTTATCCCCGTCCTGCTCAAGCAGTTTCTCCAGAAGGGGCACAGCCTTGGGTGGAGAAAGTGCTAGAAGAGCAGACCTTGCTCCAAGGCCGGCCTTGTTCGTCAGAATCGCAGCGGCGACTGCCACGTCACGCTGCATTTGGTCGGATGCTACAGCAATTGCGGCTTCATAATCGCCACTCTGTACCCATACCTCGTAGCTGTCCTTTCTCATCCCATTGGCGCACAGCAGAAAAGCGTGCAGACCAGCCAGCAGTTGACTGTTCGGGTAGTCCCGACAACCGCTCTTAGCCTTGCTGATCGTCTTCCGCATACGATCTGAGCCCGGCTCGTCATCTCGGATCTTCACCGCATAATGATACTGCTGCACTATCGCCGATGCTTCGCGTACGGTATCAGCGTCCTCCCCACTTTCCTGTGACCTCTTTTTGAACTCGGCAGGAACATCGGGAACCTCGTTTGTTACGCGCTCTAGACGCTCGATGGCCTGCTCCAGTTCGCGTCGGAACGGTTCAGCACATGTTTGTACGGCAACAGAGCCGGCGGGAGTAGCCTTTCCCAATGCCGTTCCCTCATTGTCTGCATGAGAGCTCACATCATTTGGATGCTCGTGATCCGTTGACTCGGCGTTTGACGCTGCTCCGGAAGTCACTGCAGATGTTGTCCAGTCACAGCTGTCTCCATGTGGGTCGATAGCCATGACGAATGAGTACGCAACCGGTTTCAGAATCCCGTTCACTTCAAGGCTGAAGCAATCGTCGCGACATTCGCGTATGACCCCATCCCACTGCATTCCACCTGTACCAAGAAACACGGTTACCGTTTTATCCTGGTACTTCACAAAATCCGTATAATCCACTTGAAATCCTCTATAGTTTGATTTTCTATGTACGACAGGCATATTTGATTGTAAACATACAACCATGAGCAATTATCATGGCAGATCAATTGGCTGCCAATGTTACGCGCAACAAAGTACAGGGACACCTCATCAGCCGACCAGGAATCTGTGAGTGCAACTATTGCTTACGTGATTGACTAAGCGGAGCCGCTAACGTCGCTTTTTACAGCACGGCCTCGCCTCTGTTTTTTCTCAAAACAACTTCGTATTCGCGAGGAGCGCCGATTCGCTGGATGTCTATACCCGGCTTGCTGGAATACTCATGCAGCACTTCAATTACCTGGTGCAGAAAAGCGTCCTTTTCCCTGGCTGTCGGCAGAAGACGCAGAAGGACAAGCATGTAGGAAAACAGTGTGTTGTTCGGAATGTTCACCCCTGGTAGGTCCTGGGCAGGTAGCTGAATTGGCATCGTCTGGGGAACACCATATAAGCGGCTCAAGTGTATAACTTGATTGCGTAGCAGCGATAGACAGTGGAGATAATTACGTAGCCGCTTCGGCGAAAACTGTCTGTCACCGGTTGCCACTTGAGCAATTCGTTCGGCATCGGATGTACCGTCTGCGCGCTTGTCGTACATGCAGGCATAGTACTTCGACAGGGTAGAAAAAGACATCAGGCGAACCATGACCCACAAGGGGTATCTCCCGCCATACTTCGCCTGATGATGCTTCATCCACTCTCTATCAGCATAAGAGCGGTTGTGCCTTTCCAGTCCGTCTAGAATCTCCTGTATGTCATTCTTCTTGAGATAACTGGCTGGATCATAGTGCTGATCGAACGGAGGCCGATTACAGTGACTAAGCGCGAACTCGTTGGCGATTACAGTGCGAAAGTAACCTTCGATCTGCATCAGGGGTACCGTAAGAGCATTGCGCAGGGCAGCGTCGAAATCGCACACGTCCATCACGTCTTCGAACTGCGTGTCAGGTTCGTAATGCCCTGCTGTCTTGAAGAAATCGACATAACCAGTAAATGTGTAGAAATCGGTTCGTCCCAGGTACCTTCCCGCTCGGCCCTCATCTTTGACGGTTAATCCGTCAGCTTCCAGTTTCTTAATCTGTTCTAAGACCGATAGGGGCTCTTTCAGGTCAAAGTCTTCTACGCTCCGCACTGTGCGGGCGACGCCGGGATGTGGCAACAGCAGGCTGCCAGTGAGTCTTCGCTTTCCATGCATGGAGACATCGATGCGCTGCGTCTGGGGCTCAGCTCCGACACGTGACGTCATTGAGCAGATCATCTGTCCATCTTTGAGGCTGATTTCCAGCAGATCACATTGCCTACTCTCATACCCTCCAATGACGCTGCCTGCCCTGGCACCATCCATCTCGTATCTGCTCTCTACGCCAGTATGAATTTCATACGGACCCGCGAAAAAATCGCCAAGCCCCACGAACGCCCGACTTGCATCCAACCCCGCTTGTCTCTCGCTCAAGCAAACTCTCCTGCCCCAAAGGAAGTCCTGCTTTGCCTGTACAGATAGGCGAGCAAAATGGAAGATACCGGCCTCATCCAATGTCTGCACGTGTCCATCGCCGCGTTCCAGTCGAAGATCCATACGACAGACGCGGTGTCCATTTGATTCCACTTGCTCAGGCAGATCGTCAGGATCGATCATCACCACCAGGAAATCATTTGACCACAGATACTCCGTGAAGGCACGTTCATCATTCTGACTTGGGTCGTATTCAACATGTGTGGCTGAACCCAGGATCTCATTCAAATCAGTCGCGCGCAGTAACTCGATTCGGCCCCTGGTTATGTCAGCAATGGGGTGCACATGAATGCGATCATGCACTTGCTCGATTGACCCAATCAGCGATCTAGTCATCACTACACGCGTCCTCCCTATGACGATAGCGCCTCCAATATGTCTTCCTGATATGCATCTCATTTCCTCAAAAAAAAAA
>JAAVBM010000033.1 GCA_014803505.1 bacterium
CACTAAAATCTGCAAGAAAATCAATGAGCTGGCTTGTATTTCCTTGCAAATATTATACCAGAAAAGGGTCCAAAAGTCAGAAATTATCGGCATTTGAAGGCTTAATCAGCAGACACTAAGTAAAGGACTTTTCTATCGGAAGGACATGGCGGCAAAATTTAATCGCCGTGATGCTGGGGATAGAAAGGTTCTTTTTGTTATTGGGTATATAGCAGTATGGTTAAATTTGTTGATTTTGTTTTTGCGTTATGGCAAAATAAAAAATAGGTAAAGTGTAAAAGAAGACATTTTCTAACGAAATCATACGAGGGGATGAGTACAATGCATAAAATCAGGGGAAACAAATGGAACAGGCGGATTTCAAAATGGATTGCGTCATTGCTGACAGTCACGCTGCTGGTAAACCAGAACTGCTTTTTGGTACTGGCGGAAGAGAGCGGGGAAGGCGTGGAGAAGGTTTGTTTATGTGATACTCGCTGCAGTGCGGACGGTGTTAATGAAGCATGTCCGGTTTGCGCGGAGGGTTATGAGAAATGTGCAGCTGCAGAAGATGGGACGGGTGAAGGGTCAGAAAATCCTGATGCGGGTGATGGTGAAAATACTGGCACGGGTACAGAGACTACACCTGAAGAGACTGTACCGGATGCTGGCACGGGTGAGGAGACGGAAAATCCCGATGCAGGTGAAGATGAGGGTGTAAATATGGATGAGGACACAGAGGTTGTATCGGATGTGGATGATGAAGTAAATACATTACTTGTGGCTGATGAATCGGAAAATGTAGCTGAGGATGATGCTGTTAGTCCGGCTTCGGTAGGGGATACTTTTACTGATAATGGATTTACATATAGAATTACATATGAGTATAAACTGCAGGCTGAGGTCATAGGGCATGTAGATGGGACATCTGTATCGGGAGATTTGGTGATTCCTTCTACAGCATCTAATGGAACTAAAACATACACAGTAGTGCGCATCGGATATGGTGCCTTTAAAAACTGTAGTAGTTTAACAAGTATTACAATATCCAGCGGTATTACCAGCATTGAGAGCGGAGCATTTCAGAGCTGTAGCAGTTTAGTAAGTATAACAATCCCCGATGGTGTTACCAGTATTGAAAATGAAGTATTTTATGAATGTAGCAGTTTAGCAAGTATTACAATCCCTAATAGTGTTACCAGCATTAAAGGCAATGCATTTCAGGGCTGTAGCAGTTTAACAAGTATTACAATACCCGGTAGTGTTAATAGCATCGGAGGGGCTGCATTTTTTGAATGTAGCAGTTTGACAAGTGTTACAATACTCAACGGTGTTACCAGCATTGAGAGCGGAGCATTTTATGGTTGCAGTAGTTTAGAAAGTATTACAATCCCAGACAGTGTTACCAGTATCGAAATGTATACATTTTATGGTTGCAGTAGTTTAGAAAGTATTACAATCCCAGACAGTGTTACCAGTATCGAAATGTACACATTTTATGGTTGCAGTAGTTTAGAAAGTATTACAATCCCTAACAGTGTTACCAGTATTGGGACTCGTGGATTTTTTGGTTGTAGTAGGTTGGCAAGTATTACACTTTCTAACAGTCTTACCAAAATCGAAAAAAATACATTTTATGGTTGCAGTAGTTTAGAAAGTATTACAATCCCTGATAGTGTCATCAGTATTGAAGACGGGGCATTTGATAACTGCAGAAGTTTGAAAAGTATTACAATACCCAACGGTGTTACCAGTATCGGAGGTAGTGCATTTTATAACTGTAGAAGTTTAGAAAGTATTATAATTCCCGACAGTGTAACTAGCATCGGAAATGGTGCATTTTGGATCTGTAGCAATTTGAAAAGTATTACAATACCTAGCGGTGTTAGCAGTATTGGGGCAGCAACATTTATGAATTGTAGAAATTTAAACAGTTTTCAAATTGCCTTAACGGAAAATATTACTGTAACTCCCCTAACTATAGAGAGGACGAATTGTTTTGAGGGATGCCCTGATGACCGTTACCTTACTTTCTTGACGAAAGATGGAACAACAGTGTTGAACGACACAACGACACCGACACTTGCAGCGGCAGTGAAAGCTTATGATAAGGCAGACGGGTCTAAGGATGGCAAGTGGTATGGCTGGAAGCTGCCGGATGTGCCAGATATTCCAGACCATTCAGTCACAATCAAAGTCAATAAAGATGACAGCGAATGGAGTGACTGTGGGAAGGCATTCGCCCTGTCAGCAGATAACGGCGTTACTTTCATCACAGACCTTACCGATGTATCAAACGGGACATATACAATATACGACATAACAGGGGCATCAGACAGCACCGGCTATATCAAAACAGGTGTTACCGTAGACGTAATAGACGCTGACACCCAAGCCGAAGTAAATTATTACACAGTGACCTTTTATGATGGCGATACTGTTTTCGCTGAGCAGATTGTTCCGGAGAATGAAAAGGTGAACGCACCATCTGACCCTTCGGAAAAGGACGGATATACTTTTGACGGATGGGCTGCTTCTGAAGATGGCAGCACAGCATTTGATTTTCAAACTCAAATCAAAGCCAAAACGTCTATTTATGCAAAATGGGTTAAGAATGAAGAAGAAACACCACCTGCGACAGGGTATCCGGTCAAGATCAAAGTCAATAAAGATGGCAGTGAATGGACTGACTGTGAGAAATTATTCGCTCTGTCGGCAGACGGCGTTACTTTCATCACAGACTTTGGCGCTGTATCAAACGGTACATACACATTATATGACATAACAGGGGCATCAGACAGCACCGGCTATGTAAATACGCGTGTTACCATAGATGTAGAAGACGCTGCTGCCCAAGCCGAAATAAATTATTACAGTGTGACCTTTTATGATGACGATACTCCTTTCAGTGGACAGATTGTTCCGAGTAATACAACGGTAAGTGAACCGCTGCCACCTCCGACAAAGGACGGATATATTTTTTACAGATGGGCTACGTCCAAAGACGGCAGTACAGAATTTGATTTTAATAATCCGATAACAGCAAAAACCAATATTTATGCAAGCTGGGTTGCGGATGCGGAGGAGCTTTTTACCATTAAGGCATCGGCAGGTGCCGGTGGAAGTGTCACCCCGGACGGCGATGTCGAAGTAAAATCCGGTGCTAACCAACAGTTTGCCATCACACCAGAGGATGGCTATCGGATCGCTTCGGTTTTGGTGGACGGCAATGAGGTATTGGGCAGTCTGCAGGTTATAAATTATACAAGAGCAGGGGGTGCCGATGTAGAAAATAACACAAGATATTATATTTTCGAGAATGTAACTGGAAACCATACACTGGCGGCATATTTTGAAACCATCACAACCGACGGTGACGGTTCTGAAGGTTCTGGCGGCGGTGATAATAACGACAATAGTGATTCTGGAGGTTCCGGTGGCGGTGATACCAACGATAACAGCGGCTCAGGTGGTTCTGGCGGCAGTGATTCCAGTGACAATGGCAGTTCTGATAACTTTGGCGGTAGTGATGCCAGCGATAACAGTGGCACTGGTGGTTCCGATGGTGGTGATGCCCGTAATAATACAAATGGTAACGGTGGTTCTGATAGTTCTGGTGGTAATACTTCGGATACCAGTTCACACACAGGTGTCAGTGCCGATGCCAGTGTTATCAGTATCAGCAATACGGCCCCGGCTTCCAAGGATAAAGAACCAAAGACGGGATATGCTTCCTATATGGAAATATATGCAACGATCGCCATGATCGCGGGGCTTTCCTACCTCCTGCTCTATTTTGCGGATGGAAAGAACGGCATGACAGAGGAGGAAAAGAAGGAGATTGTAGCGGCATTAGTGAAATGGGCGAAGAATGGAAGCCGTATTAAGAAATATGCAGCATTGGCAGTAATCTTTTTAATCTTAGTTTATTACCACAGCATTGGTAAACGCACGACAGCAGACTGGAAAGAGATATATGAAAAATAAAAGAAGATTGATACTTCTGCTTTTGAGAACGGTGCTTCTTTTAATTATGATAGTATGTCTGATTGAAATGGGTCAGACATACTATTTATCTGTAAAACATAAAAAAGAGCAGGCGGACTTAAAAAAAACTCTCATAACACAGGAAAGCGTTGCAAAACGGGAAGAACCTGACGAGCAGGAATATGAGGCTGAAATCCTTTCAGAAGACTTACCATTAGAAGTGAAGGTTGATAATTTGATACAAGAGCCGGAAATGATGGAGAAATATAAGAGCCTTTATGCCGAAAATAATGACTTGACAGGCTGGCTTACCATTCCCGGAACGACAATTGATTATCCGGTTATGAAGAATAAGGATAATGAATACTATTTACATCATAATTTCTATGGCGAAGAGGATAAATATGGCTGTCTGTTTGTGAAGGATTTCGTGGATGTCAATGTGCCCAGTACAAATTTTATTATTTATGGTCATAATATGAAAGATGGTTCTATGTTTGGTGATTTGGATGAATATAAAACGGAATCTTTTTTCCGGGATCACCCGCTGATTTATTTTAATACTCTTTATGAAGAGCGGACCTATGAGATTATGGCGGTGTTTTTGTCGCGGATTTACGAGAGTGATGATGTTGTTTTTAAATATTATGAATTTTATCAGGCTGATACAGAAGACGAGTTCCTTTCTTTTTATGAAACTATAGCGGACATATCGCTTTATGAAACAGGAGTTGCGGCTGAGTTTGGGGATACTTTTCTCATGCTTTCGACCTGTGCCTATCATGTGGAGGATGGTAGACTCGTGGTCGTAGCGAAATGTGTAGAGGACTAGAGACAGGAAGACAAAAAGGTAGAACAACAAAGTTTATTATTACAGCATCGGTAAGCGTACACTGGCACAATGGAAAGAGATATATAAAATGCAATAACAACGTCACTTATAAAGTAAACGGTAGATAGTGTGTACCTCGACTAACATGGAGAAACATGGGACAATAGACTATATTTCTATCACAAGTATCAAAAGTTAAGTCTCAACTTTTGATACCGCCATACGGAGGTAA
>JAAVBM010000034.1 GCA_014803505.1 bacterium
GAGCATATGCAGAACGGTCATTACCGTTTCATCGAATTTAAGATTTCGGTGGATTTCCTCTCTGCCCTCTGCCGTGTACTTGCATATCGTTCTCTTTTTGTACATCGGGTTCTTGGTCTGCACATATCCAATTGGACATATAGGCATTTTGTGGATATATCTAAGCATTTTGCTTGTTCCGTACTGTTCGGCAATAAACTTCTGCGTTATACCGCCTTGATTTCCAATTCTGCCCTTCAACCGATTAAACATAGCTATATTTATTTGAAACTGAATTGCTTTACAGTCAAGACTAATCGCTGTTGCATACCTGTAATAGTTGTGTACACCGAAAACAATCGAGTTGTATTGATAAATTTGCTTTATTTCATCTTCGGTATTTTTGCGAAATTCAATAGCCTTAATCTGCTCTTTAAGCTTTTCCGTTTCTCGTTTTACAGCTTTATCAGACATATGCGACCTTACAACAAATTTCCCTCCCTTCCGAACTGCCTTTAACTTAAACCCTAAAAATTCAGAGTAATGCTTTTTGAGATTAACAACTTTGGATTTCTCCTCGCTTATTTCAAGCGATAATCTGTCTTTCAGCCATTGCTTGACAGCAATGAAAACCTTATCCGCGTCACTTCGTTTCCGACAAAATATTTTAAAATCATCTGCATACCTTACAATGTACATTTCTTTTAGCCTACTTTTCCTCAGCATTTTATAAACGTACCCATTATCAATTGCCCCACTTAGCCTTATCGGCTTTTTGTATGCCTTTTGTGTGCGCATATTTTCCCATTGGCTGCTTATCCACCAATCCAACTCATTTAGCACAATATTTGCCAACAACGGCGATAGGATACCTCCTAATGTACAGTCCTAAAAAATGCAAAGTAAAAAAGAAAAAACCGCAAGAAAAGCGGACTTGCGGTAAAAACACTAAACATAATAAATTGAAAAAAGTTACAAGCTGTTCAAAAATTCAAGCAAATTCTCATCATGATTCCAACTTGATGGAACATTCGGAGTAATGTCCGGGAAAGCACGTTCCAATTCTTTACGTTTTGATTCCGTGTCTGCTCGGGCATATATATCCGTAGTGGAAATATCTGCATGACCAAGAATATCACGGATATAAATTAAATTAACACCGGCTTGATACAAGTGCATGGCTTTTGAATGTCTGATCATATGAGGTGTAATGATTTTCGGCATATCCGAATATTTTTCTGACACCGAATCTGCATACTTTTGAAGAATATGACTGACGCCTCCTCTGGTTAGCTTTGTATATCTTTGATTGAAAAATAGCGGAACATCGGGATTCCCGTTAAAAAAGCTTTTGTTTTCTTTGAGATATATCCTCAAAAGATCTACAGTGCTGCCTAAAATCGGAACATGTCGGGTTTTGCGACCTTTGCCGGTTAACATAACAATTGCCGGATGTTCAAGCCTGATATCCCTAATACACAAATCGCACAATTCCTGTACTCGTGCTCCTGTGTCATAGAGAACACTAAGCAGCGTCATGTCCCTGCGTCCTCTGTGAGTTGAAGGATCCGGAGCCGCCAACAAAGCTTTAATTTGATTTGGTGAAAGATGAGCTACAATAGGCTGTTGATACTTTTTGGTAGGAATTTGAAGAATCTGTTGACATAAGAAGATCTGTTCGGGTTCCTGAACTTGAACATAACGAAAAAATGCGTGTATTGCAATGAGTCTTTGATTTCTTGTGGCAATAGAGCAATTTCGTTCATTTTGCAGCCAGTTTAAAAAATCACATACCAATTCTACGTTAAACATTTTAAAAGACAGTTTTTCCGGAGCAATTCCGCGAACATCTCTAAAAAATATGAGCAAAAGCCGAAAAGCATCTCGGTATGAGAGAATAGTATTTTCGCTTAAATTTTTAACACCCGGTAAGTAATTACCGAAAAAAGCGGTCATATGCTTTGCAAAATCAGTAGTTTTCATCATATCCACCTGCTTTCGGTATAATGTCACCTAAAACATTTTCAACCTGCTCTGTGATATTCGGAAACAGATCGGCGGTCAAATGAAGATAATAAGCAGTATCACTTAAAGAAACATGACCTAAATACGCTTGCAGCACAGGTAAGTATGCCTGTAAATTTTTTCCTTCCACAACCCAGCACCGCAAGCAGTGAACTGCCATAGTATGTCTGAAATCATGAACACGAGGACCTTTACCGCGCCCGCCATGAGAAATACCTGCTTTCCAGAGAAATTTGCGCAGATTTTTTTCAACGTTTCCCATTGTCATGGGCTTTCCTTTGTATCCGGGAAAAAACCAGTCCTCCGGATCAGAGAAAATATGGACATTTTGGTGATAGTTTTTCAATCTTTCCAACAGCTCCGTTGATACGGGAAGCTGACGATGTTTGCCAAGTTTTCCGTTTGTAATGGTGATTACTCCTTCCTGTAGATCCACATCCCTAACTTTTAAAAGCCGGGCTTCTGTAAGGCGCAAACCGCAGCAATACAGCAGGCGGAAAAAAACAGGCATAACGTAGTGACGGCATGGAACCTCCGAACAAAATCTACATTGATCGGTTTGTGCAAATATACGCTTTAATTCATCGTTTGAGTAAATGTGCGGCATGTATCTCGGAATTCCGGGCATCATCCCCTTTGGAAGTATAAAAGCTTCATGTCCCAATCTGACCATATATTTTGCCAATTCTTTCACCGGAGTAATACGTCCCTGTAAAGTGCCGGGATGTTCACCGGGACGTTTAGCAGCCCATGCCAACATAATTTCGCGCGATAGAACCGATTCATTCGGATAGAATTCGCAGCAGAAACTGTCAAAACGATGCAGTATTTCAGGTTGCGAGATGTATTTGTAACCTAATGATCTTTTTTCTTCTATCAATCCGATAATATAAGGTGCAAAAACAGATGTATATCTCATTTACTCCACCTCCGGACTCAGTGCGCATTCACGCAGCAGATTCAGACTGCTTTTTAAGTAAGTTGGTGTGGATTCTGTGCTTTGGTGACCTAAAATATTTGCAATTTCCTGAATAGGTGTTTGCTGTTCCATCAAGACTGTTGCCAATGTATGTCGAAGAGAATGCATTCCAACCTTTTTCTTCCCGGAAATAGGCAGCTTTGCCATACGCATATATTTTACAATCATTTGACAAAGATGATCACCGTCTGAAAACGGCTGAATCGGGGCAATATGCCGTAAAAAGATCACGGGAGAATCACTGACAGGACGTCCGTTTTGCAGATAATCAATCACCGCCCAGCCTACGTCATTCAATAAAGGCAAGCGCACAAGGTTGTCGGTTTTTGATTGTGTAAACTCCAGGTAATTATCGTTCCAATTAAAATTTGCAAAGGTTAAATGTTTAACATCTATACAGCGCAATCCCAATCTTGCTACCAGCAAAATAATTGCGTAATCCCGTTTCCCGGACGGATTTCCTCTGTCGATTACCGATAAAAGCTTTAACAAATCCTCCTTGTTCCATACCGAAGGTATTCGTGTTTGCTTACGTGCTTGCATGCAAGGCAGTGATCCTGATAAATCTGTTGTCAAAACTTTACTGCCGTATAAAAATCTAAGAAAAGCACGCGTTCCGCAAAGCACAAATTCTACTGTTTTGTAGCTGTATCCCATTAATGTTTTCACGAAGTCAGTAAGGGATTGCGATGTAATCTCTTTAACGCTTAAATCATGTGCTTCGATAAAAGACAGAAAATTTTCCGCTGTTCGGCAGTAGCTTTTCTGCGTAGAGGCCGAATAGTCAACAGTTCTGCAATGTTCTTTGAAATCCTTCAGCAAATCCAGATTTTCCGTTTTCTTGATCTTTGATAGGCTTCTTTGGTACCTGCGCAGCACTGCGCCGTGTTCCTGAAAATCGCCTATCATACGGACAATTCGCAGCAGGTAGATATTGCTTTGTGTCAACAATCCTGCTTTTTCTTTAGCAAAAAAATCACATTTTTCATCAACATATTGCATAGCTGTTTTTTCGGAAAAGAATTGCTCGCCGCGTTCATCAAAATACGCAATAAGTCTTTTCCAATTTTCACGGTAGTAATGCAGAGTTGATTCCTTGTAACCAATGCGAATGAGTTCCTGCTCCAGCAGATTGATCAGTTCTTTGATTGTTGTTTTTTCCATGTTCAAAATCCTCCAAAATTAATTTTGGGTTTCCCCGTTATTAATTTTACTGATTTGAACGCTTTTTTCAATTTATTATGTTTAGTGTTTTTACCGCAAGTCCGCTTTTCTTGCGGTTTTTTCTTTTTTACTTTGCATTTTTTAGGACTGTACATTAGGAGGTTTATGTTACATGTAACATAAGCCCCCTTGCGGTGTGCCTTTTGCCGGATATTGTGTGCTGCCGTCGGGCATTATTATCGGCGCTTTGAGCATTTCCTTGATTATGCAGATTAGTTGTTTATCCCGTATTCCCAAAGTCCACATTTGACGTATCAGCTTGGAATGATTGACGTTATCGAAGAAACCCTTAATATCAACGTCCACGACAAAATGTAAATTTTGCATTTGTATCATTTTATAGCATTGCGCCAATGCGTGTTCTGCTGACCTGTTCGGTCTGAAACCGTTACTGCGTTCGTGAAATTTTGCCTCACAAATCGGCTCTAAAACCTGTAAAATGCATTGCTGCACCAGTCGGTCAACAATAGCTGGTATTCCCAGAGGTCTGGTTTTCCCGTTTGGCTTTGGGATTTCCACACGCCTAACAGGTTTAGGCTTGTAGAATTTGAATTTTCTCTGAATTATCTCAACCAGTTTTTCAGCAGACAGCTTTTCTATATCCTTTATACTTAGCTTGTCCACTCCGCTTGTGTGACTGCCCGAATTGTGTTTGATATTTCTGTACGCAAGCCTTATATTTTCCTCTGACGAGATAATCTCTACGAGGTTTGTGAAAACATTACCTTGTTTGCTTTTCGCATACAATTTATCAAAGCAATCCTGCAAGTCATAGTATTCCGAATGTCTTAGTTTCTTGTGCTTTGTCATAGGCAACTCCCCCCTTCGGGTTTGTTTTTCTCGGATAAAATCCTAGTCGTACTCGAAGCTATGATTTTTAATACCTATGATTACTTTTGCAATATTGACTTGTGGCTGTTCCTACGTTCTCCATTACAGAAAACATCAATAGTAATGCCACTACTTTGCCCACGGTTAAATTGGCTTATTGTCCTTCGCCCAAACCGCATTTCTGCGTACCGTAGGCTGCCACGTTCCGATAATCCTATCTTTAAATATGCACTTAGGTGTCTGCTCTGAGCCTGAC
>JAAVBM010000035.1 GCA_014803505.1 bacterium
ATCCGCGCCTCGTCCAGACGCTCATAAATCATCCGTTGCACCTCGTTGCGGAACTCCTCGGGAGCTCCCTTCTTTATCTCACTGGTATAAAATTCCTTACTCATAGCGGCGGAGGGTTAGTTGATGATTATGGGGCAAGTGAAATATTCGGTTAGGATTTGGCGGGCATGGTCGAGGGCCTCGGGAGTGTTTTTGGGGGTGTCGGCCAGTTGGTAAGGGAGGCCCATGGCGGCATATTTGTGGACTCCGAGGGTATGATACGGAAGGATTTCCACTCGGCGAATGTTAGCCATCGAACCGAGTTGGCGGCCAAGTTCGTGGATGTCTTCGTCGGCGTCAGAGATGCCGGGCACGAGGACATAGCGGAGCCATACGTCCTTGCCTTTTGCGGCCAGTCGGCGGGCATTTTCAAGGGTGTTTTGGTTTGACAGGCCGGTCAGCGCCTGATGCTTGTCGGGGCGTATCTGCTTGACGTCCAAAAGTATGATGTCAGTAAGGTCATGCAGGCGGTCAACGTCGGGCGAGACGATGGCGCCGTTAGTATCGAGGCAGATATGGATTCCGGCCTGACGCAGGCGCTCAAAGAGAGGGATGAGCTCGCGGGCCTGCACCGTCGGCTCACCGCCGGAAAAGGTTATGCCGCCGCGCCGCCCGTAGAAGGGCCTCTGGTCAACGGCCATTTGCAGGATATGCTCAGGGTCGGTTTCAACAGACTCGCCACGAGGGTCAATAGTGTCAGGATTGGCACAATACAGACAGCGGAAGGGGCAGCCTTGGAGGAAGACTACCAGACGCAATCCGGGGCCATCGAATGTCCCCATGCTTTCATAAGAATGGACGCGCAACATTTTCTACGAATTTTCAAATTTATATGCAAAGTTACAAAAAATTTCTGAGACAAAATAAAATCAAACGGTCGTTGGAGCCTGCCGGTAACGGCAACAAAAGTCCGAATCCCCCCATAAAACCACTATAATCCTGAAAAGCGCCCCAACCTACCCGATACAGTCCATAAAATCATGCTCGCCATACAACAGAAAGTAAGCCCGGCGTCCTCCATTCAATAAGCCGGCTTCACACTAATTGACAGTTTAGCGTACAATTATCTATAATTCAGGCAAATAATTTACCAAATTTGTTGCTATTCTCAGAAAATTTTCGTACCTTTGTAGGTATAAAAGTAACTTCAAAATTCTCTGACTATGGCAGTAAAAGTATATGTAATTTCCGACCCTATCGCAATAAATTTTCTCGTTGACGACGACATCGACGGCTTCAAGGAGTACCTTGAATCTGACGAATATCTCGACTTCGGAACGCCCGAAGTGTTTGAAACCGAACAGCAGGCTCTCGCTTTCTGCGCCGGCCTGGGCTATGGCGCAAACGAAAGCGCCACTCCCGAACGCTATCCGCTCCGCTCGTGCGAAGAAGCTGACCTGCCCTTCATTGAAGCCATTGAGAGTTATTGACACCGTAAACAATATTTAACCTAAGTGTGCAATATTTTTGCCCCAGTGCACACTAATTTTGCATCCGGGTTCCAAATCTCGGATTTTTTTCGTACCTTTGTACCCTAATCGCGCACGCGCTGACAAAGACCATCATTTAAGAAACATTTCTTATACAACATAATAACGGAACTTCCGTGTAGTCGCACAAAGGTTTGGTCACCTGTCAGCACTACCCCGAAGTTCCTGTTTTATAATGGCAGATGTATTATCGAAAGAACAGCGTCGAAAATGTATGTCGCACATACGAAGCAAGGACACCAAGCCTGAGGTCTTGGTGCGTCGCTTTTTGTTTGCGAGCGGTTTTCGATTCCGGCTGCATCGTAAAGACTTGCCTGGAAAGCCTGACATTGTTCTTCCGAAATATAAAACCGCCATTTTTATCAACGGCTGCTTTTGGCACGGTCACCCCGGCTGCAAATACGCCACAATCCCGGAAACCAATCGAGAATTTTGGCTATCCAAAATTTCAGGGAACGTAGAACGGGATAAGATAACATATTCCCGACTTGCCGAGTTTGGATGGAAAGTTATTGAAATTTGGCAATGTCAATTGAAAACAAGGACAAAAGATATTACACTTCAGAATCTGCTAACGGAACTTCATAATGAGCAAAGATAGATTGACCTTTACGCTTATGGATATGGGATACAAGAAAGCGGGTCCCGTACAAATTTTTGATGAGCGTACTTGCTACGATAATGTCGACGAAAACGGCGATCCCGTAGTTATTCCTTTCCCTGCACAACTTGCAATCGTTACTCACGCACTCATGCTTAAAGGCAAGACGCACGGAGAGATTTATCAATCTAAAGCCGATGAACTTATCGACGCATGGACAAATTCAACTCTGCCGAGCAAAGTCAAGATTGACTGTTCGGTTGTCTGCGAACCCATGAGTCCTTTTCAGCGTTCGCTGTTTGATGATCTGAATGACGTGCCGTTCCCCGGTCCTCAGAATCCCAAATTTACTTTTATTGACTTGTTCGCCGGTATTGGAGGTTTCCGCATGGCTTTTCAGAATCTTGGCGGACAATGTGTATTTTCTTCCGAGTGGGATGCTCAGGCACAGAAAACGTATTTCGCCAACTATGGCGAAGTTCCGTTTGGCGATATAACTTCGGAGCATACAAAACAATTTATCCCCGACAATTTTGACATTCTTTGTGCCGGCTTCCCATGTCAGGCTTTTTCACTCGCTGGTAAGAGGCTTGGTTTCGAAGAAACCCGCGGCACTCTTTTCTTTGATGTAGCGGAAATCCTTCGTCGCAAACAGCCAAAGGCTTTCTTCCTCGAAAATGTGAAAGGTCTCGCCATTCACGATAAGGGCAAGACATTGAAAACCATATTGAACACCCTTGATGAAATTGGCTACACTGTCGTTCCGCCTCAAATTGTCAATGCGATGTACTTCGGAGTGCCGCAGCATCGCGAACGTATTTATATCGTCGGTTTCCGGAAAGACCTCGGCATAAAGCCCGAAGACTTTGCATATCCGGAACAGAAAGAAGTTACCAAACATTTTATTGACATACGCGAAAAAGACCCGGTACCATCCAAATATTATCTGTCAACAACTTATGTTGACACCCTTATTCGCCACAAAGAACGCCATGCAAGCAAAGGTAACGGTTTCGGTTATGCAATCGTAGGCGACAACGAAGTTGCTAACGCTATCGTTGTAGGCGGCATGGGTCGAGAGCGAAACATTGTCATAGACACTCGCCAAACAGACTTGACTCCGACCACTCGAATTAAGGGCGAATATAACAAAGACGGTTGGCGACGCATGACTCCGCGCGAATGGGGCGCACTTCAAGGCTACCCGGTTTATGACAACGGCGACGGATCGCCTGTTTTCCGGATTCCTGTTGCTGACGCATCAGCTTACAAGCAGTTCGGCAACTCCGTAGCCGTCCCTGCCATTCAGGCTACAGCACAACAGTTACTTAATGTTTTATCCAAAAAAAATATCCTGACGTTATGAGCGAATATAGAGAAATCAGCGGCAACGTTGGTGAGTGGAGCGAAATTTACACTCTCCTGAAACTTCTTGGAGAGGGCAAAGTTTATGCCGGCGACCAAAATCTTGAAAAGATCAAAAATCTGGTCTATCCAATTATTATGATTATTCGCTCCGAGAAAGAGGGCATTTATGATTACAAAGTCCAAAGCGCTGACATTGTAATCACAACTGCTGACGGAGAGGAACTGCTTCGCCTTCCGGCTTCAAAATTTCTTTCCGAAGCCGAGGCTTTATTGAAAGCGATTAACGAGAAACCTGCCGGCGCGCGGTCTTTTCCTGTGGCTCGCACACAAGCCTTTATGGATAGAATTTACTGCACATCCCTCAAAGCAAGTTCTTCTGATAAGACCGATATTCACATCGTACTCCATGACCAACGTACTAAGATGAACAACGACATGGGGTTCAGCATAAAGTCTCAGTTGGGCGGAGATTCCACTTTGCTTAATGCCAGTGGTGCAACCAACTTCGTTTATCGCATTGAGGGTGGCGACTTCTCCGATGAAGAAATCGAGCGCATAAATGCTATTGATACTCGAACTAAAATCATTGACCGTATCAATGCTATTGAGCGTAAGGGCGGCAAACTCGTTTTTAACAAGGTGGATGATGACACCTTCCGACGCAATCTTGATATGATTGACCTCGGACTCGGCGCCACCATTGCTCAGCTATTGCTTGAGCAATTCAATACGGGGGCGCGTATGTTCGATGAACTCACAGACGCACTCGCTCTGTCAAATCCTCTCGGTTTTGACGAAGCCGATGCAACCGAAGTTTACACCTTCAAATTGAAGAAACTTCTAACGTCTGCTGCACTCGGTATGATGCCCTCCAAGAAATGGAGCGGCAAGTACGATGCGAACGGAGGCTATCTCGTTGTGAAGAAAGACGGCGAAATCCTCTGTTATCACTTCTACGATCAAAACCGCTTCGAGGACTTCCTGTTCAAGAACGCTTATCTCGAACGCGGCAAAACTCGTAAACATGGATACGCATCACTCTATCGGGAAGAAGACGGCAATGTATATTTCAAACTCAACCTCCAAATCAGACTTAAATAGTATGACACTTGAAGAAATGTTTTCTGAGTTAAATTCTCTTGAAGAAGAATTTGAGAGTGAACTTATTGAATCTACCGACAAACTCAATAGGTTATCTGAATCTGTATCTAATTTCAGCGGTAAATTAGATGCGATTGACAAGCAATTTGAAGAAATAACTTCTCTCCAAAAAGAAGACTACATCTTTATTGTGTTTTGTGCCGCTTTACAAGCATACAGACAATATTTTGTTACCGATTTTAAACCTCGTTTAACAGATACACAAGCCGCCAAAGAGGTTAAAGGTGATTTCAAAGAAGTGAGTTCACGCAATAAGAAAAGATACTACTGTTCTTTAAGTAATATTGTATCGAACCCTGTTCCTTTTGACACCTCAGAGCATGCCGACCATTTAGCTCCTGGCGTTTCTGGAAATAATCACAGATGGAAGTGTTTAGGGCATTACCCTGTACTTGGATATGTATTTGGAACTGCCAATATCATGACATCAACAGTAACTGTAAAAGATGGTCTTTTGGGTGTAGACACCTATCATGTATCCACAAGTACCATTTATAGGAATGGACCCAAGCGTAGTTACTCTTTTGAGGGTGATGTAATGTCTGCGAAAGCGCATACTGATAAAATGTTTGATCACATTTACGCTCGGATAAAATCCAATCCTGAAGAAGGGATTTCTGCACTCATAACAGCACTCGCGAAAGAACATGAACACCTTCGTTCTGACGAGAGATCAACACAAAGCCTTCCCTTCCCGGTTCTTAGCTTCACCCCTGATGTTTCAGAGGAACTTCATGATTGGGGGTTAGATTTCATCAATCTTAAAACTATTGCCGCTCAAGCCGGTTATTCCGTAATTGTAAATTTAATTACAAAAATTTTATATTTGGCTTTTCAGGCTGGGAAAAAGGTCATAAATGCCAAGAGTATTAAGGATATTACAATAGACCAAAGCATAAGAGTAAGATGTGAAAAAATTCTTTCTGTCGCTAATGTAGTTGCTTCTTCAACTAACCTTGCCACTATATTGGTAGGTGTTTTAACAGGGAACTTGAATCTTATAAGAAAGTTCGATATTGGCGGTGAAATTGTTACTATAAGTCAGTTAGCACGAAGTGCTAAATTTATAAATAAAATAAAAAGTGAATATATTAGTCAAGAAGTAAATAAATTAAATGCAAATCTATGATAGATAAAATTATTGCAAAGGTCGGTGAAAAAGCTTTTGCGGCTATTGCAGCAGCCTTATCTGCAGCAGTGGTAGGTCTGATTGCGGCTATTGAGAGATATTTCGCAACTCGTAAGTCTTACAATAAAGGACGTAATGATGAGCGTGATATTTGGAGAGCGCAAGAAGAATTGTGGAAAAAGAAAGTTGCGGAAGTTCAGGAAAGCAACCGTTCTCTGTGGGAAAAATTAAAAGAAATCCGACGACTAAAGAAGGAGTTTGAAGAGTATAAAAAGAAACATAAATAATCAAACGATGTTTCCTTTTTATTCTGTAACCGTTTTCTGCTATAGTAAATTGAGTCAGACATGTCTCTCGGAGGCCTCAAATCGCTAATTCGATATGAATATACGGAAAGAAAAACTCGACATTTTTAAAGCCATCTATATGGCTATGAAGTCGAGGCTTCAGGAAATTCTCTCTGAGGAACAATGTATGATTCTACATTTATACCTCTTGGAGAACAAAGGATTGATGGAAATTGCAGAGATAATGCACTTCACCTGCTATCAGATTGTTAAGGACGAACTGGCAAACGCTGAACTCAGTATTTTATCTTTGGGATAATATGGACGCACTTAACAATTTAGACACCTATAATGGCGACCCGGTACATAACGGCTGGGGTGACTTCGACTATAACGAGAACACGGGCGAGTTGTCGGATCTCTTTGACGAAACCGACCTCGACCAATATATTGACAACTTAAACGACTGGGATTAAATATGAATAACCCTTTTGAGAGACAAGATTACTCATTATATCATTACACTAATCTTAATGCTTTAATCAGCATTTTAAGGTCAGAGTGTATTGTCTTGTGGGCTACTAATGCAGCATATCTCAATGACCCAACGGAATTGAAGCAAGGAATTGCGATAGTAAACGAACTTGAAAACACTAATTTCCAGTTCGATGATTTCAAAAATATTTATCTTACTTCTTTTTCTCGCAATTCCGATTCTTTGGTAATGTGGAGTCAATATGGTGCACATGGGAATGGATGTAGTATCGGTTTATCTTCAAAAGCTATCGGAGATACTTACGGGAAATTTTGTAAATGTAGTTATGGTAAAGATGATACTGAAAAGTATCTAAAAAATACATTGAATCTCATTGACAATGGAGTTACAACTGTATTTGGTGTTCCACAACCGAGTGAAAAGAGTATAAGTGAACAACGAAATTTAGCAAGACAGATATTTCTTCAAACCACATGTGTAATGTCAAAAGATTTGGCTTACAGGCACGAAGACGAAACCAGGGCATTTGTTGAAGTACCTCAAGAACTTTATCAGCAAGTCCAATTTCGTTTAGTTGACAATCGAATAGTACCGTATGTTCAGATGCAATTAGACAAGGAGGCACTCACTGATCTTATTATCGGGCCAACACTTAATGCTGATATTACAGAGCGATCTATTAAGCAAATGCTTGAGATAAGGGGATATGATTTGTCGAAAATTAATATCAGATTCTCAGAAGTACCATTTAGAGGATAATCAAATTTAAAGTTGCGGTAGAACCGCCGCACTTTCGTAAATCAAGCCTAAGGTCTCGACCAGAAGCCTCAATCGCTAACTCATTCCACCCTTCGGAATCCTCCGAGGGGTCTTGTTGTATATGGACTTTCGCTTCGGCAAGGTTCGCAGGTAAAGGATTTTACCGTTCTTTTATCCTCATTCTGCCGGGAGACTCACTAAGTGATGGGGAAGCGGGAAGTGTCTGTTTTTTAGAGGCGGGAGGAGATGTGGCGGCGGTAGAGGGAGTGGCCGGATTGGGCGAGGAGGGATTGGATGCGGGTGATTCGTTGGGTTTGGGTTTCCGGGGCGGTGTCTGTGGTGGGATGGTCTTCTTTGATGTCGAAGGAGCCCTGGCCGGTTACGGGGAGGTATTCTTCCCAGTGGACGGGGACTTTGTGGTAGCGGCCGTCGCCGCCGAATTTTTCAACGTAGGTCAGGCGGGGTTCGGTGCGGAATCCGTAGGCTTGGACCCGGATTGTTGTCTCGGAGCCGTCGGTTGATTCGGTTTTTTCGGTTTTGAGGATGCAGTCAGTGACGCAGTCGGGGTGTTTGAATCGGTCAGTGCCCCAGAAGTTTGCCAGGGCTTCGTGTTCCCAGTAGGCGCTTTCGCGTTTCATGTCACGGCCATAAATGTTTTCGTGTGAGCGAATTTGCTGATACATGGGGACCGCCAGGAGCGGGGCGAAGGCAAAGTAGATTGCGCGGAAGTGGGCGGAATTGATGCGGCAGAATTCTTCAGCTGCGCGGTCAAAGTTGTAGTTCCGGTATTGCGCGGGATTCATGTCCATATCTTCGGCCTGCATGTGTTTGGCAATGATGATGTTAATCATCCGGGCTTTTTCAAAGTCGAAGTCGTCGCCGAATCCTGCTTCGCGGTCTTCGAGGATGCTCATCATGCTGTTTTGGGCCAGGGGAGTGAAGAGGAGGGCAAATTGCTGGTTGTTGTTGCGGTTTGATGTGTCGAAGGCGGCCTCAAATTCCTCGTTGGTCATCATTGCGTAGTCCTGGCTCATGTTTCGGGCTTTGCGTTGGAGGGCTTTTTTCTTGAGCCATTTTCCGGCGCCGCTTTTTTCGGCATAGTTGCTTTGGGTGCGGAGAAAAGTGAGGTCCGGGGCGGCTGTGTTGCCGTAGATGAGCCGGGTCTTTTTGTGATATTCGGGACAGGGGCGCGAGATGGTGGCCGTGAGGGTTTGTGAGCGTCTTTGAGTGTGATATTTGCCGTCAGAGCCGCGCACAGTTTCGGTCCAGTGGATTGTGAGTTGGCCGGA
>JAAVBM010000036.1 GCA_014803505.1 bacterium
TCAGCGGCAAGTACAAGAACCAGAACCGACGCAAGGTAAACTACAGGATAGAGAGTCTGATCCAGGGGCTGAAGGCGATGACCGAACACCCATACGACACAGTGGTTGCCGAAATGTATAATCAGTTTGTGTCCGGCGACCTCGAAGTGTATGATCCGGCGACAGGCGAAGTGTTTGACCCGGCAGAGTTCAGGGACAAGAAGGGCAACCCGACAGTGCTGAGCAAAAGCACCATCGCGCTCTATCTGAACAAGCCCGTGACGGCGGTAAGTCTGTCGAAGGTACATCAGGACCAATGGTCATTCAACAACTCACAGCGCCCCTATCACTTGCGCTACAAGGGCAATTATTCGGGGTCAATGATCTCGCTCGACGACCGCGATCTGCCGAGGAAGATGCACGACGGCAACAGGGTGAAGATGTATGGAGCGTTTGACGTGCTGAGCGAGGCTATCATAGGCTACTCGTTCAACAGGAAGAAGAACGACGCCCTGTATTTAGACTGCATCCGGAGCATGGTGAGAACCCTGCGGAACCTCGGGTTAAAGAGACCGGGAGAGGCACAGGTAGAACACCATCTGGTGAAAGACTTCGCGGACACGGTGATGAAAGAAGGCGTAGTGTTTGACATGGTGCAATGGTGTAACCCGGGCAACTCTCGCGAGAAGCACGCCGAGCGCAACAACCGCAACCTGAGGTACGAGACCGGAAAGCAGCTGTATGCCGGGACCGGCCGCTGGTATGCGAAGCTCGACGAACATAAGACCAAGATCAAGAAGGCATTTGACGAAGACAATGACAACTACATCGAGAAGACTTACAGCTACGACGAGTTAGTAGCAGACGAAATAGAGGCTGTCATAACCTACAATAACGCACCGCATCCAAATCAGAAGAGATTTCCGGGACTGACAAGATGGGACGTGTTCAAGTTGTTTCAGAACCCGGACCTGCAGGACTGGAACGATGTCACGGTGTGCCGCTACGTCGGGGAGCATGTCAAGACGACGATCAGACAGAACGCCTACGTCACGGTGCAATACAACCAGTACAGACTGTCGAGCCCGGAAATCATCAGACTGCTGGCTCCACGAAACTACAAGGTAGACGCCTATTACTGGCCGGATAGAGACGGCAATATAGACGAGGTCTATATCTATCAGAACGGGAGGTTGATAGACTGCTGCAAGAAGGTAGTGAGATATAACACCGCTACGATCGAGCAGACCGAAGCCGACAAGGCCGCATATCTGGATCAGTCCAAATATCTGAGCAAGTTTGACGCGATGGTCAAGGAAAACAAGATCTCGAAGGTCGGAGTGCTGAAAAAGGAAGTCGCCGCGGAGATAATGGATTCAGAGGCAGCCGAGGTAAGAATAGAGCAGCCGGAGGCCGACGACGATTACTCAGAATACATGAATATCGCCCGGATAGAAGCCGAGGCAGTAGACAGCATCAAATAGCATTAGAACAATATTAAAACAGCATAGGAAATGGAAATAACAACAGAAATCAAACAGCGGATCTCAGCCGCGATAGCAGCCGATCGCCAGAACTATCCGAGTGATAACAGACACGCCACAGTGTTAGGCATAGCCGGCAGCGTCTATAACGCGATCAAGCGCGGCAATTATGATCGGCAGGTCAGCGATGCCAACTGGATAGGGATAGCCCGAAGGTTAGGCGTGAAGCTGCGCGAAGAGATCGAATGGAAGGCCGCCATGACGCCGACGTATGCGTTCATCAGCAAGCAGCTCGAAGTGTGTCAGGACAGCGGACTGAGCGCAATACTGTGCGATATGCCAAATATCGGCAAGACCTACACGGCGAGGATGTATGTAAAACATCATAAAAACGCCGTCTATATCGACTGCAGCCAGGTGAAGACGAAACTTAAACTGGTGAAGCAGATCGCCAAGGAGTTCGGCGTCGGATCACAGGGTCGCTACAGTGACATCTATGCAGATCTGATCGCCTATCTGACGACCATCGACACACCGATCGTGATACTCGACGAGGCCGGCGACCTGCAGTATGAAGCCTTCCTTGAACTGAAGGCACTGTGGAACGCGACCGAGCGCTGTTGTGCCTGGTATATGATGGGTGCCGACGGTCTCAAGGAGAAGATCAACCGCGCCATCGAGGGCAAGAAGGTCGGCTACACAGAGATGCTCAGCCGCTACGGAGACAGTTACAGCAAGGTAACGCCTGACGACGCGAAAGAGCGAGAAAAATTTCTGAAGGCACAGGCCGCGATAGTTGCGAAGGTCAACGCGCCGGAGGGGTCGGATATAAACCGGATAGTTCATGTAACGGGCGGCGGACTGAGACGAGTATATACCGAAATTGAAAAAATGAGGAGAATCTAATATGGAAAATAGATTAAAGTTTTTAGAAATAATCGAAGAAGCTGCAGAGACGTACGCTTGCAATGCAGAAGATAGGGATTTTGAAGTTATTGTAAAGATAACTTGTGAAGATGGTTGGTGTAATGCCTATATAGTAGGATAAGTTATGATGGATTACAAAATAAAAGTCACTTTTGCGGATGGTAGCCGGAGAGTGCTAAAAGATGTTTCCGAATTGGCAAAAGCTAACAAACGACGTGAGATCCGAGTGGTCTTTAAGGATGGCAGATACATCGATCTTCATTTGGGTCGCGTATGTCCCAAATTGGGAATTGTCAAGGTCAATACCTTTGGTCTCTTACCTGAAGGGATAAAGTTAGATAAAATTATGGGATGGTGCTACAAATTCCCCCATAAAACATCAAGACGATAAAAATATGACAGAAATCGAAAAAATGAGGAGGGCCATATAATGGATATAACAGCGACATTTAAAGATGGACGAAAAAGAAAACTCAAGTCTCCGGATACATTCTATAGCATAGACAAGAACCGCAAGGCAATGTTTGTAATGGACAACTGGCAGGTTTACAGAGGATACTCAGACGGAGAAGTAGATGATGATGGAAACTTTGGAGTTTTTGGCACTATACACGGTATAGCATTGCCATTTAAGAGAATGATTGGTTGGTGTTACGAAAATTATAGAAAGAAATGAAGAAGTTACAAAGAGGCTACAGTGCCGGAGAAATAATGGAAATGGAAATCCCGACGTATGAGTTTACGGGTCAATGGAAAGCCGCAATCGGCAATCCGGCGAAACATGGAATCTGGATAATCTGGGGAGCAAGCGGCAACGGCAAGTCATCGTTGGTGATGCAACTGGCAAAATATATGTGCAATTATGGCAAGGTTCTCTATGACAGTCTGGAAGAGGGCACCGGTTTGTCACTACAGAAGTCACTTAAGCGTCACGGGATGCAGGAGACGAGAGGCCGGCTGCTCATACTTGATAAAGAGCCAATAGAGCAACTCATGGAGCGTCTTGCGAAGAAGAAGAGTCCTAAAGTAGTAATCATTGACTCCTTCCAGTATAGTGGTTTGGATTATAGATCGTATCAGGATTTAAAAAAACGCTTTCCCCATAAGCTTTTTATTTTTGTCAGTCACTCTGAAGGACTGCATCCTGCCGGACGATCAGCCCGGCGCGTAGAGTTTGACGCGGATGTGAAGATAATGGTAAGCTGCTTTCAGGCCACATGCAAGAGTAGATTTTTAGAGGGTCCCGGCGAGCCCATTACCATCTGGGATGAGGGAGCGGCAAGAGCAATGGTAGGCAATGGACAGGCAACAACAGCGACGGAAGAACCTGCTCTATAAGCTGAGGCGTAAAGGAGTCAGATGCCATACTAAAGAGAGGTGTATCGAGTACCCCTGGGGCGAAGATCCGCGGAGAGTCATCCAGATCCAGCGCTTGATGGATGAATTTAATTTTAACATTCAATATATAATAACATGAGCGAAAAAAAGACAAAAAGCAAGATCGAACTGGAGGTGATCGATGAACTATGTGTCAAGATTCTGACCAATCTGAACGCCTCACATCATTATCTGGAAGCAATAGCAGAGACCGAAACGACCCGAGAGACGGCAATGGTCAAGACAAAAATAGACGAGGCTCTCATGTGGTTAAGGAAATATCAGGAGAGGATAGATGATGAACTTGAAGAGTTAAATCCTCATAGAATTTTGTAATGGATCCAAGACAAATAACGGCCGAAGAGCTGCGAAGGAAGCGGAGCGCGGTGCTCCATCAGCTTCAGCTGCTCGGCATCAATACGGCAGACTGGAGCAGAGTCGACGCCTACTGCTCAGACAAACGGATAGCCGGGAAGAGGTTCTGCCAACTGGACGGCAATGAGCTTGACGCCCTGCTCATAAAACTCAGGGCAATCAGACGAAAACAAGAAAACAACCGAAAAAAATAACGATTATGGAAAAAGAAACGAGAGAAGTATTTGAGAATGTGAAGACACAGCTCAGTGAAGCAACCCGGACGATGAGCCGCGACGAGAGAGAGAAACTTTACAGTGCGTTTCACGACTGGGCATACGGCCAGTATGAAGAAGCGCTGATCGATGGCTATGAGCAGCCGGACGGAGAGGAGGAATAAATTATGGATCGAAAGAGTCAGGACAAAGTGTTGAAAGCCGGATTTACCATAATCCGGAAAGACGATCAACCGACCCCGAGAATCAAGGCCCGGTTAGAAGGGGGCAAGGATTACAAGACCCTTCAAAAATTCGAGACTAAAGCAGCCCGGGACCGAGCCTTTGCAGAGCTGCTGAAAGACGAAACAGTAATAAGTGACTAACCAATTAACAAATAAACGAAATGGGAAATATCAAAGAAGCCCTGAAGGGCATGTCGGCCGAAGAGCGCAAGCGGCTGCTTGAAGACATTAAACAAGAAGAGCGCCAGGCGGCAAAAGAACGCCGGGACGCCTACGAAGGATTACGCGCCAACTTCATGATGGACGTTAAGAACAAGCTGGTGCCGGTAGTAGAGGAAGTCAAAGGCTTCCGGGAGTGGATCGAGGCGGAGACAGATGCCTTCAGAGAGGTGATGCGCGACTACGGACAGCTCAGGAAAGACGAGCAGCTGAGCTTCACGCTTGTCGACGGAGATCTGAAAGTAGAGGTCAGAAGCAACAATGTAAAAACCTTTGACGAGCGCGCCGATATGGCAGCCGAGCGACTGGTAGAATATCTGAAGGCGTGGGTAAGCCGGAGCGAGAAGGGTCAGGACGATCCGATGTATCAGCTGGCGATGACGCTGCTTGAGCGCAACAAGCAGGGCGATCTGGACTATAAGAGCATCAGCAAGCTCTATGAGATGGAAGACCGCTTTGACGACGAGTATAAGTCGATCATGGAACTGTTCAGAGAAAGTAATGTGGTAATCAAAACCGCGATCAATTACTACTTCTACATGAAGAATAAGAACGGAGTGTGGATAAGAGTAGAGCCGAGCTTCTGCCGCCTGTAGAGCAATATCAGTTATATAATAACCATAAAGAGCCGTAGATTAAATATTTACGGCTCTTTTTATGGTTATAAGGCAATAAAATGCTAAATTTGCAAAAGCGCGCGAAAGGATGGCCAAAGGACGAGATAAAGAACTGATCAGATTGAGAGACGAAGCACTCTGCCGGCGATATTATTACTGGACAGAGAAACAGCGTCTACGATTCGACGATGCCTTGAGGATATTGTCGGAAAGAGAGTTTTTTATCTCTGAGGAAAGGATAATGGCCATCATCCGCAAGAAGATCAAAGAAGACGGAATGAGAGACCTGAAACCTCTGCCGAAAGTCAAGGCACCCCGCCTGACGGCCGCGCAGCTCACACTGTTCTCGGAAGTGTGATCAATCATTGTCGGCCATAGCGCTCTCGTCATGGAGAGTGAAGGTAAAGACTTTTTCATAGACCTTGATGTAGTGAGGCAGCGCGTAGCTGCGCTCCTTGACGCGGACGAGCTCAGAGCAGCTGTCGGCCGGGACAAAGCCCTGGACGGCCTTATAAAGTCTATTGGCAAAGAGCAGTCGATTACGTACAGCGTCATAGGTGCCGGAAGCGAAGCTCGTGTCATGGTAACAGTCGAGGGCAAGGCGTAGAGTGATCGACGACATACTTTTCTGAGCTCCGAGGCCGATATCATTCCAGTCAGATATGACGTCAGAAATAAGGACACAGGGAAAGGTGACGGGATAAGAGTCCTCGTCGATCCCCATCTCGAGCTGACCATAGTCCTCGTCGATCAGGGACAGTTCCGGCATAAGGGCGGCTATGCGCTCCATGAGAGCAATAAAAATATCTTCCATAAGAGTTAAGAATATAAAATTTTACGGATTTCAGTCTCGAGACGTGCAGCGATGGCGTCGTTAAGTTCCCTGGAGTCACCGATGAACTGTCGCTGAGGCATCTTGATGACAGTCTTTTTAGTTAGGGCCATGCCCTTCCAGAAACTTGCCTCGGGATTTATGAGTTTAGAGTCAGGGGCTGATTTTTTCTTTCTTTTTGATTTCGCCTTTTTATTATCACGGCCGGCCGCCTCGTAGAACTTAGCCCAGGCGAAGCGTCGCATGCGGTCAGTGACGGGAATGTCTGCACCCCAGTTATGAACAGAGGCATAGGGCAAGTCGTTGGCGATACGGACAGAATACAGGCCGGGATAATAATTAATAGATTTAAAAAGATTATTGCGCCTCGATAGGAGAGTCGGATATCGAGAGGCGGCAGAGGAACCTCCTGAAGAAAGCCGCCGGGACTCAACCCAACGATGCAGGCCGCCATTGACAAAGCCGCCGAGACGGAAATTGTCCTGGAAATGATCCTTAGCCATACGGCCGACGATGACAGGCATGCGCACACGCATAAGCGCATCGAGGGCGGCAGCTTTTAAGAAAGATAGGTTGACAAAATCTTTTATATCCATAGAGCGTGATAATTATGAAATAAAGTATTATATTTGCAGTACCAACTGAGGCTTAAATGTTGCCGAATGTCTGCAAGGGCATCCGGCGCCGAAGGGTAGCCACCGCAAGGTGGCTTTTTTTGTTATTATACATCGTACTGCAGGATATCATTGCGTCCGTTAATCACCACATATATACGTTTTATCAAAGGGACAACATGATTGCCTGAATTATCATAGAAATATTTATATATGTTGATAGAACGCAGTAAATTATCTTCGTTGAACATCCCGGATCTATGGAAATACAGACATAAGGCGCGAGCTTCATCAACGATATCAGGACGGGCATTGTATTTTTTCAGCTGAACATTCTTTTTGAGTAAGGCACGCCAGTACCAGCCTTTACCTGTAATTGCACGAATATCCATCATGATGCCGTCGAGCTGCATATCGAGGGCAGAATACGCCTCGCCGGTTTTTCGCATTTTAGACTCGTCACAAAGGATAACTTTGTGTCCGGCCTTGAAAAGCTGCTCGACACAAGCTCGCTCGAGATCAGCGCCGGACATAGTGCCGCCGAAGAACTCCTTGCGCCCGGTATCATCATTATGACCGATATGGGTGGCGCGGACACCACCGGATTTCTTATCATAACGGACATCACGATAATTATGGTCATGCTTCAGATCATAATAATCGGCACGAGCCAGATACTTCGGGTCAGACAGTAGCTTCAGACGTCGGTCGATAGATCGACAGTTGAAACAGTCCTTCTTACGTCTGGCTCCAAAGAAACGCATCAGAGAGTCAGTCATCCCCTTGCCATAAGGACAAGCCGAACAATTATCGGGGAAATAAGGATGATCGTCAGAAAAGATCTGTCGTGATGTGCCGGGATTGTTGGAAAGCCCCGGCTGCGGCAGCGAAGCCAGAGGGACAGCGTCGACAGGCAGAGGTGTCGCCGGCTCGTCGGTAGAGCGGAGCGAGCACTTGCAGTTCCACCGGTCGCCGGGACGGTGCTCAGACCAGAAGGGATCGTCGACCGGGCGGATAACGCCCCAGTAGATACTATGATCGAGACCCGGATTTATGGAAGTCGACGGCATCCATTTGAGATTAGGCAGGATGTCTTTCTCGCGCTCGAACTGCAACCAGTCGGCCGCCTGGTGAGCGCGGATGACAGCAGTGTCATATTCGGTCTGAAGCCAAGCTCCCATCTGGTGAGAGGCAATGGGAGCAACGTCGGCCGCCCACTTGTCGAACGGCTTTAGATTGCCATTAGAATCAATGAGCAAGCGAGCCATGTCGCGCTGAGCACGGTGAACCTTAAAAGCAGAAAAGACCTCGGCGGAGTGAGCCAGGGCATTAATAAAATCGGAATCTGGACGGGCGGCCGGAGATTGAGTAATGCCATGGGCGACAGCTGCCGACATGTCA
>JAAVBM010000037.1 GCA_014803505.1 bacterium
AGGCTGTGATGCCGGTTGACCTTGCCGGAATTGTTGCGGATTATGATAAAGTGTTCGCTGCCGTGGAAGCCAAGAAGCATCTGTTTTGCCCGGCTAATGATATTCAGCGAGCATACGGTCGTTGCATAGTCATCGATGATGCAGCCCATGCGTTCGGAGCGATGTGGCATGGTCAAATGTGTGGCGAAATTGCCGATTTCACTTCCTTCTCGTTCCATGCCGTCAAAAATCTGACGACTGCCGAGGGCGGTGCGTTGACATGGCGCGGTCATGATGGCGTTGATGACACTGAGGTCTACAAGCAGATTCAGCTTCTGTCGCTCCATGGTCAGAACAAAGATGCTTTGGCTAAGACGAAACTTGGCGGTTGGGAATATGACATCATCGGGACATGGTACAAGTGCAACATGACTGACATAATGGCTGGAATAGGACTGGCTCAGATGAAACGTTATCCGGAAATGCTGCGCCGTCGCCGTCAGCTCATCGAGCGTTATAATGTCGCCCTTGAGCCTCATGGCATTAAGGTTCTGCCGCATTATGGCAATGAGCATTCGTCGAGCGGGCATTTATATATGACCCGTGTACCGGGGATAAGCGTAGAGCAACGCAATGATATTATCGGCAAGATGGCAGAGCGCGGCATAGCGACCAACGTTCACTACAAGCCGCTGCCCATGATGACGGCCTACAAGGCTCTCGGGTATGATATCAAGGATTTCCCCAATGCTTACGAGCAATATCACAACGAGATAACCCTGCCGCTTCACACCCGTCTGACTGATGAAGAGGTCGATTACATACTAAGTAACTTCATCGATATAATAACCAAGCTTTGAAACGCCTGTTTGACATCGTTGCGAGCGGTCTAGGCCTTGTAGTTCTCAGCCCGGTCTTTGCAGTACTGGCGATTTGGATAAAAGCGGATTCCAAAGGTCCGGTGTTCTATCGCCAGACGCGTGTGGGTCGCGATAATAAGGATTTCCGTTTGTTCAAGTTTCGTTCGATGCGGCCCGATTCGGACAAATTGGGGTTGATTACGGTCGGAGGGCATGATCCGCGTGTAACCCGGTCGGGTTATTATATACGTAAATACAAACTCGACGAGTTTCCGCAATTAATCAATGTTTTCAAAGGTGATATGAGTCTTGTCGGTCCAAGACCCGAGGTGCGTAAGTATGTTGATATGTACACGCCTGAACAGATGCGTGTACTTTCAGTAAGACCGGGTATTACATCTCTGGCATCTATCCGCTACCGCAATGAAAACGATATTCTTGCAACTGCTGAAGATCCGGATCGCTGCTACATCGAAAAAGTTATGCCTGATAAATTGAATATTGATCTTGAATATGTCGACCGTGCTACATTATGGAACGACATTAAACTGATTCTTTCCACGTTTAAAGAGATTGTGACAAAATGAGTGTTGGATAGTGCTGATATCAGCATTATTTAGGAGTTTTCGGTATAAATCATCTATAAAAAAGGCTGCGTCGTAATTTATGTTTACGGCGCAGCCTATTAGTTTTTTTATTCTGTGTTGAGTGTATTTAAATTGCGGCAAGCATTTTTTCGGAGATACGCATTT
The DNA here is from genome assembly GCA_014803505.1 of bacterium. GTDB lineage: Bacteria > Cyanobacteriota > Vampirovibrionia > Gastranaerophilales > Gastranaerophilaceae > Zag111. Next base: position 1,592 of record JAAVBM010000037.1, read on the forward strand.
TTGAGAACATTGACGACCAGACTTCGATGTTGCTGACGAATGTCAATCGTTCTGCTCCGACTTTTTTACCGATCTGCTTGAGATTAGTATTTACCCAGTTACGTTTAGACGGGAAAAGATCTGTCCGACCGTTTTCCAATAACGGAAAGAGATAGGTGTTCCCGTTATTATATCGTCTGAGAATGGCGAGGGCTTCTTTCTCAAGCGGAACTCTGACCTCTTTACCCGTGAGCCGTTTGTTATACACGAGGACATCGCCGTGGATATTTTTGCCGGTCAGATGGGCTACATCAAACAGTTCCATCCCTCGGCAATAAAAAGCAAATATATACATATCTCTCACTAACAATAGATTGTCATTGCTGTGGAGATCCAGACTATTGATTCTTTTTATAACGTCGATATCAATGTAGCTTGAATGCCTTTCTTCAGTTTTCGGAGTGGCGGCAGTCGTGACTTTCTTAAACCAACTTGGCTCGGCATGGCACAAACCTTGTTTAGCAGCCTGAAACAGAAGAGTCCTAAGCATACTAATATAATAACCTTGTGTCGACACTTTAAACTCCTTTTGGATAAGCCATTCAGCGAAATTACATACAAATTTCTCATCGACATTCCGCCAGGGGATCACATCGGATTCGTAAAATTGAATCAATACTCGGTTTAAGGCTGTATAGCTTCGCGAAGTGCTGATTTTATTTTCCGCCTTATAAACTTGTGATTTATAAGAAATGAATGTCACAAGGTCTTTGAAGTCGTAATCGGATACAACCGGTTCGGGATATACCGTCTTCACATATTTATGAAATCCACTACCGACAGAAAATATATCCGCTCTGATAGGGGCATTTAAGTCGATACCTTCCAAAGTCTTTTGAAGCCGATTCTTGTCCCTCATTATGCTTCTGTACTCTTCGACAACATCCAGAATGGTGAACGGTTTATTTTTCTGGATATAGGCTTCGATCAAATTGTAGATGATGCGGATCTGATATAATATTTCATCTCGACTGCTTGTAAGAACAGATTCATCGGCTCCGGTGATACAGGTATTGGTCAACGTGCTGAACCTCGACCCGTCAGGATTAGGTCCATACAGACGGAAGTAGACCACCCCCGGACGGCTCTTATCCTTACCTCTGGTTCCCCTAAAACCGATTGAAATAGATATCATAAATTTCGTTAGTCTAACATATCCTCCGGTTGGAGAGGGGTATAGGGACCATCCTTAACTTCAAAAATTGCAGATGGTTCGATGACTTCTATCCCGTGCCACTGTCCGGCCGGTATCTGTACGCCATAATTGCCAATGGTTGGATCAAGCAAATAGCGTTCAATTTGTGCTCCGAGATCGTTATAGAAAACGACAAACATCTTTCCGCGAAGCAACACGTATGTCTCAGCGGTGTGTCTGTGACGGTGTATTGGCAAGACTGTTCCGGGAAGAAGAACATTTATCAATCGCTGAGCCTTTGCGTCAAGACTGTCGTGAAGATTGAAGTTCATGCGAAGGCGTGGACTTTCTTCGGCCTTTACGGTTATCTCGTCAAGGAGTTCGTTATTTATTATCATGATTGAACTACTGTATTAGCTTAATTTTAAGAGGAGTTCCGAACTCTCCAAAAGCTGTTATAGTTAAGATACCTGCGTCTTTCATGCGGTATATTAATGGATATATTCTTAATTTTTCAATTGACTCAATATTAAAAATATCTGATACATTACATTCGCCTCCTTGAGTCTGTATGAAATTTATAATGTTTTGTTTATCATTTTCTGCGTAATCCATAATCTACTTATATTAAAAATTATATCTTATTCCGTGCCATTTTGCTTAGTAATATATTCACAAAAATCCATAGCAATACGTCAATTAATAGTAGTATATTAATATTCATGTATCTTGAGAGGAATATATTAGCAATAACTAATAAAAGCGTTCCCAAGACAATGGTTACCATGGCCATACGCTGATGCATTCCTACTGCCAATAGTTTATGATGGATATGGGTCTTATCAGGTAGAAATGGATTCTTTCCGTTTCTAACACGCAGCAGGTACACTCTGACAACATCACAGCAGGGAACAAATAGAGGAGTGAAAGCCAACACAAGTGGATTTGTGTGCCAGATGCATTCGTCCATTGGATACATTGACATGCGGATACTTAACAAAGAAAGGATAATACCAATGGTAAGACTTCCTGTATCACCCATAAATATCTTCTTCCGTTTTTCAGCGTCTCCGAAAACATTATAATAGAAAAATGGTATTAACACTCCCAATGTTGCAAATGAAATCATTGCATAAAGATATTCGCTGATCAAGAAGAAGATTATGCCATAGCTCAATGTTGCTATCGCACTTAAACCAGATGCCAAGCCATCAATTCCGTCGATAAGATTGATTGCATTAATTATAAATACGATAAGCAGAATAGTGAATGGCATGCCAAAGACAGCAGGCAATCCATATAGATTTAAAGCACCATGGAAGTTATTTACCCAAATACCTCCAGCAATAAGCAGCCCAGCACATAAAATCTGAGCAAAAAATTTTGCCCGATATTTTACTCCAATTAAGTCATCGGCCATACCGACAAGATAGAGTATCAGCATTGCACAAAAGCCAAATAGTAACGGACATATCTCTGTTAGAGTCGTCAATAATACTTGGCTGTCACTTAAAGCGATATCAATCCCGAATACAAAAAATATCGAGAACAAAATAACCGGATTAAATGCGATTCCACCTAAACGAGGCACAAGACTTTTATGTATCTTGCGCTCATCGGGCTCATCAAAAAGTTTTTTTCGGAACGCGATCAGAAGGATCTGTGGGATAACGAAACCTGCGCAGAATACGCACAAAATCAAAACTGCTACACAGTTTATTAGCCAGTTATGCATAATGATATATAGAATTAAAGTATTAGATTTGACAAAATGGTTTGAACTTTAAAGAAATAGTTTTATTTACGCTTGTTATTCACTTACAAATTGAATATCATCGGCCCTTGGATGAACAAATTCAAATTCAAGTGTTCGTGCCAGTCCTTCGTCAAGTGTGTAGGGAGCATTGAAGCCAGATGAATGTACTTTCTTGGCATCAAATTCTGTCGTTGCGCAAAATTTTTTCACACGAACTGACGACACTGTAAGTTTTTTACCTGTAAGTTTTGCTAAAGCATCGAAACAATATCCCCCCATCATGCCAAGCCAGAACGGAAAATGAGTAGCCGGAATATGTTTGTTCAAGACATTGCCAACATGCGCTACGAGCTGGTTCATATTGTTGTCAGGCTTATCGATATAATTAAAAACGTTATACCCAACAGTAACATTATCAATCATAAACTTTACAAAGGCCACAATATTACCCACATACGCCATTGACTTTTTATTCTCGCCCTTTCCAACCATTAAAAAATTTCCCGACGAAATTTGTTTGAGCAAATTATAAACATTCCCTCGATTTCGTTCTCCGAAGATTACGGTCGGGCGAATAATATCTATATTCCAATCAGGATGCGATTCATACCACTTCTGTAATACTAACTCAGCCTGCCATTTTGATTTTCCATAATGATTAAATGGATCGGCTGGATGATTTTCATCCGGGTTGCTTTTATTAAGTCCATAGATAGCAACGGAAGAGAAGAATATGATGCGCCTTATATTGTTTTTCTCCATTGCCCGAAGTGTTACTTCCATTCCGCCAACATTAGTATCATAGTAGAGAGATACAGGAGACACATCGTCACGGTGTTGAGCCGCAAGAAGAACTACAATATCTGCACCATTGAGGTCTCTATCCATCTGTTTCTGGTCACGGACATCACCAATGGTTGTTATATCGTTGAAAAAATGGCTCGGTAATAGATCGATATTCTTACACACATATTTCTCAGGATCTTCACGAAGAAGGTCAATAAGCCTTGTGCCAACGAACCCACTGGCACCGATTAATGCTATTTTCATATTTAAAATTATATTTATGACCGAAGGAATTTGGAATAAATAAACTTTCGTAAGTTATTAGGCAATATGTAGACTATTCCTCGAAGAATACTGGATCTTATTGCACTACAAGTGGATATTAAGCCTAATTCTCGGAGTGTCCACTGAAATTTAGCACTATCTTTTGCATATCGAATCCCACCTCTGCGCCTAAACATTTCAGGCGATGTCCTGAAATAAATTAGCAAACATGGTTGATTTGCAAATTTCGCTCCGTTAATAAACATTCTTACCCATAAAAACCAATCTTCAAATAATGGGAAATGTTGGTAGCCGCTGACTTCTTCAACAGTTTTTTTTCGAAAAATCACGCAAGGATGATTGAACGGATTTCGAATTCTAATAT
>JAAVBM010000038.1 GCA_014803505.1 bacterium
TAAAAACGTTGATTCTTCTTTCAAGACATTCAACGCATAATATGTTTATATAATTTTCCTTTCCCTTTTTCCTATTGATTTTCCAACGACTTATTACAGTCGTTTTTTTTTGCTTATTTTTGCAAAATAGTTATTTAGTATTAATGACCTTTTTTATGATTTATTATATAATCTATATATAGTAAAAGAGGGTTTTATATGTCTATAGATAATGCATTAGTTATGATTTTGGCAGGTGGAGAAGGTAAACGTTTGTATCCTTTGACAAAAGATCGTGCTAAACCTGCAGTCCCTTTTGGTGGGCGTTATAGAATTATTGATTTTGTAATTAATAATTTCATTAATTCTGGTTTTTATAAAATAAAAGTTTTAACTCAATATAAGTCAGATTCTTTAAATAAACATATTACCAGAGGTTGGGCTTTATCTCCGTTTTTAAATCAATATGTTGATTTGGCTCCGGCTCAAATGCGTACCGGAAATGATTGGTATAAAGGTACTGCTGATGCTATTTATCAAAATGTTTTTCATATTACGGATGAAGATCCAAGGTATGTTTGCATATTTGGCGGAGATCATATTTATAAGATGAAAGTTTCTCAGATGTTGGATTTCCACAAAGAGAAAAAAGCTGATTTATCAATTTCTGCGATACCGATTCCGATTGAAGAAGCTTCTGAATTTGGTATTATGGAAGTCGATGAAGATTGGCGTCTTGTTAATTTTGTAGAAAAGCCACAGTATAAGCCTAGGTCTATTCCTGGGCATCCTGATAAGTGCTTAGCTTCTATGGGAAATTATATTTTTGATAAAGAAGTTCTTCTTGATGCATTGAATCGTGATGCAAAAATAGAAGAATCCAGTCATGATTTTGGTAAAAATGTTATTCCAATGCTTCTGAATGAAGGAAAAAATATTTATGTTTATAATTTTGCTGATAATTCATTCCCGGGAATGGCTCCTGCTGAACGTGGATATTGGCGAGATGTTGGAAGTATTGATGCGTATTGGCAAGCTAATATGGATTTGTTAGATTATTCACCTGAGCTAAATTTATATTCTAAAGAATGGCCTTTAAGAACATTCAACTATAACTATCCTCCAGCTAAATTTGTTTGGGAAGAGGGTGATAGGGTTGGTATGGCAACGAACTCTATGGTGTCTGAAGGTTGTATTGTTTCAGGTGGAGGGTTATCTCACTGTGTATTATCTCCAAAGGTTCGAATCAATAGTTACTCCAGTGTATCTGACAGTATTTTGATGGAACAGGTTGAAGTTGGCAGATATTCTCAAATTAGAAAGGCTATTATTGATAAGAATGTCATAATTCCTCCTCATACCAAGATTGGTTTTGATAGAGAAGAAGATATAAAACGTGGTTTCCATGTTTCTGAAGGTGGAGTTACTGTAGTGCCGAAAGGTGCAATTCTATAAAACTCTTTTCAATTTGTTTGTTTGAGGTACAATCAATATTGTGCCTCAATTTTTTTGTAAATTTTTATGAATATACGTTGAAATTTAGGCAAATATTTACCTTGAGTAGCTTTAAAAGCTTGGGTAGGAATATGTATGGCAGTTAATTCTATAGGCAGTAAAAACTTTATATCAAGGACAACAAATGCTTTATCTCAGCGTATAGTTAATGCTATGCCTAATATGACAGTTTCCTCTCAATCAACATTAAATGCTGTAAAATGGGTTGGACAAAAAATTTCTTCGCCTCAAAATCGATTGATTTTAGGTGCTTCTGCATTGATGACTCAACCTTTTATTGATTTATCAAATAAAAAAGTTGATGAAGAAACTCGAAAAGTTTCTGCTGCCAGAACTGTTGCTAAAATTATAGCTGGTACACTTACCGGGGTAGCTGTTCGTTCCGGCTGTATTCATGGTATTGATGCCTTTACTAAATTTGCATCAGAAGTTACTCCTAATATGAAATTTGCTCGTTTAAGAACTCTATTTACTCCTAACGGTGTTGTTTTACATGATTTGAATCAATATAAAAAATCTTTAGGTACAATTGTATCGCTGTTTGTTATGCTTGTTACAAATTTCCTAATTGACGCACCTTTGACTAAGTTTTTAACTAACAAATTTGTGGATCAAATTCATAAAAAAGATGCTTTAAAAAATCAAAAAAGTGAATCTATAGATTCAATACAACTTTCTTCGAAAAATAAGGAGGTTGTAAATGAGTCTTAGTTCTATGTTTAATAATTTTAAAAATTGCGTTGCTCGTAATTATGGTGAACATCCAGGAAAGATGCTTATACATACTGGCATAATTGGCTGGGTATTATCTTCGGCTGCTCAAGTGGCTGCAATAGTTATTAATGATAAAATTCCTAAAGAACAAAAAATGTATTTGATTCCGCAGGAGATTGCCGACGCCGGTGTAAATATTGCTTCTTTCTATTTGATAACACAATCCTTTAAATCTTTAGCTTCAAAACTTGTATCTACAGGCAAATGGCTTCCTAAGACTGTTAGAACTTTTTTGGATAATAATGGTTATAGCAATAATGTTGGAAAAGTCGCTTTTGATGTTTTAGATGATGCAAAACTTCCGGCTGATCTTGCTAGTTCTTATAAAGGCTTTTCAGATGGTATAGATGTACTCGCTACTACTGCAGGTTCAATTTTGTCTTGTAATATTGTTACTCCAATTTTAAGAAATCAAATTGCAGCAAGACGCCAGCAAACAGGTATTGCTAAATTAAATGCTAATAAATCTTCAGACAGTTCAGAATCTGAAAAACCTCAAATTGTAAAACCACAAGGTTTAAGAGCTCCATCAATGACTGATTTTCAGCATAGATTATATTCATCTCCTAATTTAAAAATATAAATATATAAAACCTCCAATTATTGCAGTTACTATGATAATGAACACAAATGCAAGCTTGTAAAAGTATGTTGTTGTGTAGTCTGTATTATCTTGTAATTTCGAGATAACATCTTTTGAATAATCATATTTTGATTCATTTTTTGTTCTTTCGTATGCAGAATTTATTAATTGACGATATTTGTATAGGGATTCTAATTCTTTACGTGCTGTAGGGTTTGATATTGCCATTTTTTTTATTTTTATATTATCGTTCGAAGTTAATTCATTATCTATGTAGGCTGAAAGATTATTTATGAATTCAGCTTTTAATGGTTCCGAACTTTGATTTTCTGAGTTTGTTTTGTATTGATTGAATTTGCTTAAAATTTTTTGAAGTTCGGTTATTTTTTTTCGACAAACTGGGCATTTCTCCAGATGCATATTAACATATTCTTTTAGTCTTGGATTTAGTTTATCTTCTATATAAAAGTTTATTAGCGCTGCAACTTGATTGCAGGTTAGATTTTTATTCATTTTTTCTTTCTCCCCTATATATAATTTTTTAGTACTTCTTGTAATTTTATTCTGGCTCTTGAAATTCGTGATTTTACTGTTCCTATGCTTGAATTTGTTGTTCGAGCTATTTCTTCGTAACTCAGCCCTTGAAACTCTCTTAGTATAATTGCAATTCTAAAGGCTTCCGGTAAATCTCTTATGGCTGATTTGATTAGTTTTTCACATTCGGAAGTTATGCATTTTTCTATGGGTTTACTTTTTTTATCTGGTATATCAATTTTAAAAGCCAGATTAAGTGGTTCGCATTCATAATCTATTGATATTGTTTCCGGATGTCTTTTTTCTTTTCTTAAATAATCATAATACGTATTTGTTATGATTTGATTCAACCATCCGTTGAAACACTTAGGATTTTTTAAGTGTTGTATATTTTTGGCAATTTTGAGTAGTACATCTTGAGTTAAATCTGAGATGTTCTCGTTATTTTTTATTAAATATGTAAGAGTTGCAAATACTTCTCTTTGAATCCTTTTTATAAGTTCTTCTAAAGCTTTGAAATCTTCTTGTTGAGATAAAACTATAAGTTCTTCAATATTCATTTTTTTGTAGAATAATTTATTTTCGGACATAATAATAAATCTCCTTAACTTCAATGTTAAGGAGATTTGACTTATTTTGATATCAGCTTATTATTAACTCAGGTAGCTAATTTTTTTATATCAGGTATAATAATTGATATTTTTCTATAATTTATATCTTACAACTGAATTACTGCCTTGAGATGATATAAATAATAAACCGTTATTAATATACATACAATAAGGTTTTGGTATGTTGCTTGCAAATTCAGCAATAGAACCGTTAGTATCGACTTTTACAATATTATCTTTATTGTAGTTTGCGATATAGATGTTTCCTGTATTGTCTATAGCTAATCCTATAGGACCATCGATTTTTTCACTTTTTATATAGACAATTTTTTTATTATCTGAATCTATTTTATAAATTGTGTTATCAGAGAAGCCTGCAACATATAGATTACCATTTTTGTCAGCAACAATGCCTGTAGGACTTGAGATATCATCATATGTTCTATTAGTATAGTTAGCGTTATTTTCTGTATTTACATTGTTGTCTACGGATTTAACTTCTTGAGTTGTTTCTTGTACATCTTTAGGTTCAACCTGTGTTGTTATATTTTCTGTTATTTCCTCAGTAGGAGTCTCAGAAACCGGAGTTTCGTAAGTTGGAGTTTCAGTTTCCATAGAATCTGCTAATACTTTTGCTTGTTGACCTATCATGCTGTCTGTAGGTATTAATGTTAAGTACATTTTAGCTTTTTCTGTTTCTCCAAGTTTTTTACTTAATGCGGCTGCTTTATATACTGATTCATAATCTTCAGGTTTTCTTAATATTATTTGCTTGAATACTGATAGAGCTGCTTCGTCTTGTTTTAGATATTCAAGTATAGAACCTAGGTTGTAATATGCATCGATATAATTTGGATCAAGTTCGATAGCATTTTTAAAACATGAAGCGGCTTCTTCAAACTGTCCAAGTTTATAATAATCAATACCTTTGTTGTACTGAAGTTTTGCATCTGTCGCAATTGCTGCAAAAGTAGTTCCGGTTGTGCAGCAAAGTATAGCTATTGTTAATATGTTTTTTAATAATTTATTGTAATTCATTTAGTTCCTCAATCAATTCTTTATTTGCCTCTGCAAATTCATTACCTCTAGCAATTATAGCTTTTTTCAAAATAAGAGGCAAATTAATTGTCTGCATTTCTTCAAAATTATTTGGAAGTCTTAAGCTCCAGTTTTTATCTCCAGAGGTACCTGGAGTATTGTAGGTCTGAGTCATATTAAAGAAATCCGTGAAGAAAATTTGAATATTTTCTGCATGATTTGCAAATAATTCTACTAATTTAGTTTCTTTTAAAAATTCCATGTCATTAGTCATTTTTACGATTATGGCATCTTTATCTTGTTCTTCTGCAAACAAGTCTTCGACAAGGTTTTTAACGTGTAAATAACCTTCATGAGTGTTAATCATTGATTTTGCCCAGACTGAAACCGGTTGATTATCGTGGGTTCCAATCATAGCCCAACATTTATTAGAAATGTTTTTACATCTGTATGGGTCATCATCTTCTGTTGGAACTGTGAATTGAGTTAATTTCATGCCTAATAATTCGTATTTTTTCATAACTGTAGCAACCGGATTTGTAAGAGTTCCAAGGTCTTCGCATACGATAGAATCTTTAGTTAGACCTTCTTCTTCGGCTGCAGCAATAACTATTTTTTCAATGAGTCTGCCATATAATTTTATTTGTTCATCAGTTAATGATTTAACTCTTTTTTCTTTATCAGCAGTAAGAGTTTCGTCTAAATCTTCAATTTTTGCAATTGCGTATTTAGCTAATTCAGGATGTTCCGGAGATGAATATAATCTGCCTGCTCCTTGTTCCGGTATAGGCTTTTTGCCTGATTTGTAAACCCAAGGATCAATCAAGCCTACAATGTGGTCAATTCTTACACCACCAGGATTTTCTCTGAACATCTTTTTGTATAAATTTTTCATTAAAATTCCGGCTTCACCTAATGAACCGTCAGAATTATACATTTTTTCAGGATCTATTACAGGAAATCCCCATGCTTGACCATCTTTAGAGAAATAGTCAGGAGGGCATCCTAGGCACCAGCCTTCTAAGAATAATGATTGATAAGCCCAAGTATCTCTGTCTGAGAATGCAACTTGTCTATCAGCAATCATTTTAATGTTTTTTGAATCAGCAAGTTTTTTAGTTTCAATATTTTGTTTGTTTAATACAAACTGAATAAATTTATATTCATCAATTTCTTTTTGGTATTTTTTTGAAATTTCGTTTATTCTTTTGCCATATTCAATTTTTTCTTCGTATGATTTAGGGTTGAAAAGATTTTTATCTGTTTTATTTTTCCAGTTTGGCCAATAATCAGTACCATGTTCAATTGTTAATGCTTCGTATAAACTGTCTTTATCAAGCCAAGAATCGTTTTCTCTTTTATAAGCTTCAAATTCTTTGTTTAAAGTCTGATTGTTTAATTTGATAAAATTATCATAAGCTTCAGATAAAGCTAAAGCTTGTTGTTTTGTAATATATGAGTAACTGGTTTTATTTTTACCTTTGTTAGGATTATTTTCTACAATATTGTTGAAAGTTTCTTCAGATAAAATGTGAAACCATTTATCGGTAGTTAGTTCTTTTAAATCGATAAATAGCGGATTGTTAGAAAAAATAGTTCCGGTATAAGGTGAAGAGTCAGAACTTTTAGTCTTACCAGCCGGTCCCATTTGTATTGCGTCAAATAGTCCTGCTGCATAATCAAGGAATTTTTTACCTCCATTTGAGTTTACGGTTCCAAAACCAGTGTTCTCACTATCAATTGCAGGGAAACTTCCATTATGCATAATGAATACAAAATTCTTTTTACCTAGAGTTTTAAGAGCTTTTCTGACAGCAGTAATTTGTTTTTTATCTGATACACAAACCATTTTTACCCCTTCTTATTTAAACTAAAACATAATCTCTCTAAAAAAAATGGGCCCGGTGGGACTCGAACCCACGACCAATTGATTAAGAGTCAACTGCTCTACCAACTGAGCTACAAGCCCATTTAATGCTTTTAGTTTAGCACGTAAATGCAAAGTGTCAATTTAATGTTCCTTGATTTTGCGTTTATTTATCTTTACTGTATTTTTGAAAATCTATGAGCTTTCTAGTCATTTGCGCTTGTTAAAAAATTAACTAGACCTTGTAATCCTAATTTATAACTATCAGCTTTGAATCCTGTGATTTGTCCGACACAAACATCAGCAAACATAGAGTTGTGACGGAATTCTTCTCTTCTATAGATGTTTGAAATATGGATTTCAACTGTCGGAATTTTTACAGCCGTTAAAGCATCTCTGATTGCAATACTGGTATGAGTGTATGCTCCGGCATTTAAAATGATTCCATCAAAGTTGCCAAGTGCATATTGAATTTTTTCTACAATTTCACCTTCGTAATTGCTCTGAAAAATTTCAAGATTGATTCCCAGTTCAAATGAGTATTCGTGCAAATCCATTTCTAAATCTTTATATGATTTAGAGCCATATTGTTCAGGTTCTCTAACTCCTAACATATTTAAGTTAGGTCCATTTATAATTAATATATTTAAATCTTTTTCCATAAATTTATAATACCATAAAGTTTTTAAATTGTAAATTTTTGTTAAAATTTTGCCTTAAGGCATGCTCAAATTTTCATGCTTGGCATATCATGCATGTACAAACTATCCCAAAATCTCCTCCCAAGATTATTGTTCAAGTCGCAAAAAGTTGTGACTTTTTTTTTATTAATTTTACTTATCCTTTGTCATGTAATGGTATTTGAGCTGAAACTTCTGCGACTATTCTTTCAATATCCGAACCGCCAATGGAAATTTCTAGAAGTAATGGAGCATAGATTAGTATAGTTTCTCTATAAGACATTGTTTCAACGTCAATGATATTAAATTCTATAAAATCATCTCCAGCGTAAATTAGTTTACCATATTCTCCACCAGTTGCCCATCGGATAAATAAATATTGGTTTTCGTATTCTTTAAGCTTCTCTACTAATTTCATATATACACCTAATACCCTTACAATATTATATTAACTATATTTATAGCCAAGTCAAATATTTAAATGTTTATCCGAAAAATTAAA
>JAAVBM010000039.1 GCA_014803505.1 bacterium
CTTAGCTTTTTTTTTTTTTTTTGCGGAGCAGGCAAGGCAGGTATTCTTATCAAAGGCTCAAATTATCTTGAAACACTTTCAAAAACAAAAGTTGTTGTTTTCGATAAAACAGGTACTTTAACGCAAGGCGTTTTCGAGGTTAAAGCTGTTCATCATAATAACATTGATGAAGAAAAGCTGATTGAATATGCCGCTCTTGCGGAGTGTGCATCTTCTCATCCGATAAGCAAAAGTTTGCAAAGGGCTTACGGCAAGGAGATAGACAGAAGCAGGGTAGGAAATATTGAGGAAATCAGCGGACATGGAGTTGTTGCAGAAGTAGATGGCGAACAGGTTGCAGCAGGCAATGAAAAGCTGATGAAAAAGCTTGGTGTGAATTGTGCTTCGTGCCATAGTGTTGGAACAATAATTCATATTGCGTTAAACGGTGAATATGCAGGGCATATCGTGATTTCCGATATTGAAAAGCCAAACTCAAAAACGGCTGTTGCTGCTCTTAAAAAGGCAGGCATTGATAAAACAGTTATGCTTACGGGCGATGCAAAAAAAGTTGCTGAAAAGGTTGCTGCTGATATCGGAATTGATGAGGTTCATAGCGAATTGCTGCCTGCTGATAAGGTTTCGGCGGTTGAACAGCTAATAGCTGAAAAAAGCGAAAAGTCAAAGCTTGCATTTGTTGGCGATGGCATAAATGATGCGCCTGTTTTAAGCAGAGCGGATATCGGAATTGCAATGGGCGCAATGGGCTCAGATGCGGCAATTGAAGCGGCGGATGTTGTTTTGATGGATGATGATCCAATGAAGATTTCGCTTGGTATTAAGATTTCAAAAAAATGCCTTGGAATTGTTTATCAGAATATCGTTTTCGCGCTTGCTGTTAAGTTTGCGGCGCTCCTTCTCGGTGCGCTCGGCATTGCAAATATGTGGATTGCAATTATTGCCGATGTCGGCGTAATGGTTGTGGCAATCCTGAATGCAATTCGTTGCTTAAAAGTCCCTAAATAGAATGAAACGGAGAGCATATTGCCCTCCGTTTTTTGCTGCGTTTATTTAATTTCTACGGTTCCCCCGTGGTCATTAAAATAGTCCTCAATTTGCGCCATCAATGTATTTGCGTCACTAATCTTTTCTGTCTGAATATGGTCCGCAATCCAGGCATCGCCGCCGCTTTCAATAATTTGATACTGATCATTATAAGTAATATTGTAGATATATTCCTCGTCATTCAGCGTACATACCATTTCTACACTCGTAAGCGTTGCGGACGAATGGGGTTGCGGACTATATAATATTGTTCCGCCAATGCACACCATAATGGATGTAAGAAATATAACCGCAAGGGTTAGGGTTACAACCTTAAACACTTTGCGTCTGCGTCTGCTCCTGTTTGCCAGCTGTTCATTTAAAAGAGCAAGTTGCATTGCAATCTCATTGAAATTCTTTTCTTCTTCAATTTTTGAGCCGAGAAGATCACTTACTGAAACCTCAAAAAATTCTGCAATTTGCGTTAGCATATCCGCGTCGGGAACGGACAGTCCCTTTTCCCATTTTGATATTGTTTGTCTAACAACATTTAATTGCTGTGCCAATGTTTCCTGCGACATACCTTTCTGCTTGCGCAGGATTCTTAAATTTTCGTTAAACATCAATCAGCACTCCTTTCTCAATCATTATAGGATAAAAACAGCCGTTGCAGCAAGCAACGCAAATTAACATATTCTGTTTTTATGTTCATTATATAATCTTTTTTTCAATCAACCAATCAATTATTTTTGTGGCTCTGCTTTCAAGTTGTGGCAATTCGTCTTTACAAAAATACTTTAGTTCAAAGCTTTCATCGTCTGTTATTCTTAAGTTTCCTGTTACCTTGTCGGCACGATAAAGAGCAATAACGGAATGCAGTTTATCGCCGTTTGGATATTCGAAATAAAAATCATTGCCTGAAAATACATTTAAAAGGGTAAAGCTGGCAGCCTCTAAATTGGTTTCTTCTTTTAATTCTTTTGCGGCGGTTTCTTCAAGTGTTTCGCCAAGTTCAAGTGAACCACCCGGAATACCCCAAGTATTTGTATCAGAACGCAGATTCAAAAGAATTTTATTGTCTTTTAAAACAACAATTGTTGCCCCAGCCGAAAGCATAGGCTCGTGACCGATATGTTTTCTAATGTACGAAATATAACTCATAATTGATTACCTGTAAATATATTCCTTTCCGTTTTTTATATCATCAAGAATATCCTGATGCTGTATGCAAAACATAGGCGGAGTATCGTTTAAATTAAAGTATTTTAATTCAAGTGTTTCGTCATTTCTATCAATCAGTTTACCGCCGATAACATCTGCTTTAAAAATATGAACTATCGTTTGAGCTTTATCGCCGTTTGCATATTCAGCAAAGTATTTTGAATAAACACCGAACAAGGATGTAATTTCAATATCTAAACCGCTTTCTTCTTTAATTTCTCTAACGGCAGCTTCTTCAACGGATTCTCCAAGCTCAACCATTCCGCCCAAAAAGCCCCATTCGTTGCAATCAGAACGCCTTTGCAATAGCAATCTGCCTGCATCATCAAAGATTATACATCCTGCATAATTCAAAATCAGTGTTTTGTGACCAACCTTTTTCCTTAACCATTTAATGTAGTTGTCCATCTTTTACCTCCTACAATAATTATATTTTATAGGGGACGGGTTTCCAGTCTAAAAATGCAAAAAATAAATCCCCAAACAATAGTTTGAGGATTTGTAAACAAATTATCTCTTTGAGAACTGTGGTGCACGGCGAGCTGCCTTGAGACCATATTTCTTTCTTTCCTTCATACGAGGGTCACGAGTAAGGAATCCAGCCTTTTTAAGAGCAGGACGAAGTGACTCATCATACTGAAGAAGAGCTCTTGCGATACCGTGACGGATAGCACCAGCCTGGCCTGTTACGCCACCACCGTTTACACGGCATACGATATCAAACTTTTCTGCTGTATCTGTAAGAATAAGTGGCTGACGAACGATAAACTTAAATGTGCCGAGTCCGAAATAATCATCAATGTCTCTGTCGTTAATAGTAATTTTACCGGTTCCTGCATAAACACGAACTCTTGCTACAGATTCTTTTCTTCTGCCTGTGCCGTAGAAATAAGGATTTGTTTCGTACATAATCTATAAACCTCCCTTACATTTCCCAAGCTTCAGGCTTCTGAGCCTCATGCTTGTGTTCTGCGCCCTTATAAATGTGGCATCTTGTAAGCTGCTTTCTGCCCTGTGTTGTGCTTGGAATCATACCCTTAACAGCAAGCTCCATAGCAAAATCACTTTTTTCATTCATAAGTGTGCCGTATTTAACTTCCTTAAGGTTACCGATATAACCTGTGTGATGCTGATAAAGCTTCTTGTTGAGCTTATCGCCTGTAAGGATAGCTTTATCTGTGTTGATAATAATAACGAAATCGCCGCAATCTACATTTGGAGTAAAGATTGGCTTGTGCTTACCGCGAAGAAGAACTGCTGCTTCTGCTGCAACTCTACCAAGAGGCTTGCCCTCAGCGTCAATAACATACCACTTGCGTTCAACTTCGTTAGCTTTTGGCATAAATGTTGACATTTTGATTTCCTCCGTTAATAGTTAATTACATTTTTAATGCGTGGGAATATAATAGCACAAGAAGTATTTTTCGTCAACACTAAATTTAAAATAATATGGTAATACTCTGTTTTTCTCGTTTATTCTCGTTTTTTCATATAGTTTTCTAATTTATAATTTACAGAAAGAAGGTGATTTTTATAGATCCGTGTGCTGTGAATATGTCTGTTTCGGCGCTTGCCTGTGCGATAGCAGAAGGGAAAAGTACAGATGAAATAAATGCTTTGGGCGCTTTCTTTTCCCAGCTTGGCGATTCGCTTGAAACGATTGCCGCGTTTAATGCGCTTAATAATCAATGTAATAATTAAAAAACCTACTTGTTTTGTATGAAATGGTATTGAATTTATTATAATAATTTGATACAATATTACATTCGAGAGGTGGATACAATGAAAATTTCTGATATATTAAAAAACAATAAGGTAAATGTTTCTTTTGAGGTATTCCCTCCGAAGGAATGGAGCAAGATTGAAAACACAAAGACTGTTGTTCAGGAAATGGCAAAAAGCAAGCCTGCATTTATGAGCGTAACCTATGGCGCAGCAGGCACAACTTCCGGCTTTACAACTGAAATTGCAACTGAAATCAAGAACAATGGGATGACCCCGCTTTCGCATTTAACCTGCCTTACTTCAACAAAGAGTAAGATAAACAGCGTTTTAAATGAACTTGAGGAAAACGGCATTGAAAATATTCTTGCGTTAAGAGGCGATATCCCACAGGGCTTTGTTTTTCCTGATGAACAGCATTTCCATCACGCATATGAGCTTGTGAATACAATTAAGGAACACGGCGATTTCTGCATCGGCGGTGCGTGTTATCCCGAGGTGCATCCTGAAAGCGCAAACCGAGTTGAGGATTTTCAGCATCTTAAGGAAAAGGTTGATTGCGGGGTTGATTTCCTTACAACGCAGATGTTTTTTGATAATGAGGTTTTCTACCGCTTTAAAGAAAACTGCGCTATAAAGGGAATTGATGTTCCGCTTATTGCAGGCATTATGCCGATTACAAATGCAAATCAGATTAAAAGAAGCGTTGAGCTTTCGGGTTGCGCATTCCCTAAAAAGTTTATGAAAATTCTTGAACGCTTTGGGGATAATCCAAAAGCAATGAAGCAGGCAGGCATCATTTATGCTACCGAACAGATTATAGATTTAATGGCGAATGGGCAGAATAATATACATATTTATACAATGAATAAGCCTGATGTTGCTGAAAACATAATGAAAGGCTTGTCTGAAATTATAAATGAATAAAACAGAAATATTAAGATATTTAAGAACACGAAGCACGATTCAGGACGAAGCACTTTTAAACCTTATAGACAGCCTTATGCAAGAGGTTGATAAAACTGTTAAGCCGAAAAGCATATACAGAATTTTTGATTGCACCGTTACTGAGGATGCACTTATTATTGAAAATTTTGAATTCAAAAGCAAAAGACTTGCGGAAAATCTTAAAGGATGCACAAAGGTTGCCGTTCTTGCCGCTACTGTCGGCACAGAGGGAGACAGGCTCCTTCGTCAATATAATTCCGAGGGTGCAAAGCTTGCTATCATGCAGGCTGTGCTTGCATCAAAGATTGAGGAAATCTGCGATGCTGTTCAAAACAATATAGAAAAAGAAAACAGCGTTAAAACAAGGCAGAGATATTCTCCCGGATATTTTGATTTGGATATATCCGAGCAGAAAAAGCTTTTCAGCCTTCTTGAAATAACAAAACGATGTGGTATTACCTTAACGGATACATACCAGATGATACCAACAAAATCAGTTACAGCGTTTACGGGAATCGAATATGAAGATTAAATTTTTTGACGGAAGCATGGGAACAATGCTTCAATCAGCAGGCTTAAAGGCAGGCGAGCTGCCCGAGCTTTTAAATTTAACAGATGAAGAAAAGGTGCTTGCCGTTCACAAGGCTTACGCAGAGGTTGGATGTGAATATATTACAACAAACACCTTTGGCGCAAACCGCCTTAAAATGGATAACTTTGAAGAGGTTATCAAAAAGGGCGTTGAAATTGCGAAAAGAGCGGGCAAAAAGGTTGCCCTTGATATCGGCCCAACGGGCAAGCTGCTTAAGCCTATGGGCGATCTGGATTTCAACGATGAAATAGATATTTTTGCAGGGATGATCAATGCTGGTAAAGAAGGCTCCGATGTTATTCTGATTGAAACAATGAGCGATACTTATGAAATCAAGGCTGCTGTTCTTGCGGCAAAGGAAAACTGTGATTTACCTGTAATTGTTACAATGATATTTGATGAAAACGCAAGACTTCTTACAGGTGCAGATATTAAAACTGCGGTTACAATGCTTGAAGGACTTGGCGTTGATGCTATCGGTTTTAACTGCGGACTTGGCCCGAAGCAGATGATTGCGTTTGTTGAAGAAATCAGAAAATGGACAAGTCTTCCGATTATTGTTCAGCCGAATGCAGGGCTTCCCGAAAGCGTAAACGGAAAAACAGTTTATAATGTTTCTCCTGATGAATTTGCAGAGGATATGAAGAAGATTGCCGAGCTTGGCGTTTCTTATCTTGGCGGCTGCTGCGGAACAACGCCAAAGCACCTTGAAGAAATGATAAAGCTTTGCAGGGATATCCCCGAAAATATTCCCGAAAAAAAGAATTTTAGCCTTGTATCTTCTTACAGTGAAACGGTTGAGCTTTCCGCAAAGCCTGTTGTTATCGGCGAAAGAATTAACCCTACAGGCAAAAAGCTGTTTAAAGAAGCACTCAGAAGAAATGATATAGATTATATTATTAAAGAGGGTATTGC
>JAAVBM010000040.1 GCA_014803505.1 bacterium
CCTATTGTCTTCTGTCAATCTAGAAATCTTTCTAGTAATTTGTAGAGTAATTATTTTTAGCTTATTTAACTTGTTTGTTGCAAAAATATAGATTCCGTATTACGTACGGAATGACGGTTAAGTGTTTAAATTTGGAATTCTAAAATATTGGACCTGAATAAAATATATTTATTCGTTTTTATTTTAAAACTTTTTCAACTGCAATTTTTTCTCTTTGATCTTTGAATAATTCTAATAATAATTCTTTTATTTTTAGAGTGTAATCATTGTTGTAAAAATTGTTTCTGTCTGCTGAACCGATTTTTTCGACTTCAGAAATAGGAATTTTGTCCGTGTATATATATTCAATTGATTCTCCTCTTTGTTTATATAGAGGGGCTTCTTTTGCTGTTGAGCCATTTTGTATATGACTATTTTTGGTTGGGAAAAGTCTGGCAATGATTGATTTTTTTAATTCTCGTATTTTGTCGAACTTGATACCATAATCGATATCACCGAGTTCATCCCAATATTTTTCTATTTTTTTTAATTGTGATTGTGGAATCTTTTGTTCAGGGTTAAAGTACCAATCTTGAGAACGGATTAGTAGATTATCTGGATTTAAATTTTTTGTTGGAATTTTTAATATAACAATATTATTGTTTCTTGTTATTTCTAAAAGCATTCCCAGTAATGTGTTTTTCCCCTGTTGAGTTGGGATTTGCTGCCATCTTTTTAGTACATTCTGTAATTCAAAGGCAAAGACACCTTCTTGCGAAAATGATTTATTTGGGCGTCTTGGTTTTAAATATCCGTCAGCTTTTATTTTTTCATAAGATGCGGCATCTGTAATGTGGTATAAATTTCTAGGTATTATATGTTTTCCGACTTTGGCAGCTATTTTGTTCATAATACAATTCCTATACATCTTTGTTGTTATACTTTATTAAAGTATTATGTGTAGGAATTATTGATATAATGTTATAAGTTTTCTTTAAATTTTTACATTTAATGTCATAATTTTAAATAATACTAAATATTTATTCCCAAGAAAACTCTTTACCAATATTAACTTCTGCTATTTTTACGTATCTTGAGAGGATAATTTTAGATTCAAGATCTGTGCAGTGACAAGGGTAGATGTATTCAATATTTTGTTCTTTTAGATAATGACCTAGTTCATGGACTTCTTCCACGCTTCTGTTAATTAAGTATATTCCACCTATAATAGTGTTAATTTTAGATTCTCCGGTTACGGCTTTTGCTTGTTCAATAATGTTTTCTAAGCCGCTGTGAGAACATCCGGAGATAATTACAAGCCCAGCTTTTGATTTGTATATAAGAGCTATTTCATCTTGCGTATAGTCTTTTTTTACTTCATGAATTACCGGAATTTCACCAGTTAAGTAAAATTTGTCAGTAATTGCTTGAGCTTTTTTTGTATCTATAATGTTGAAAACTTTTCGAATCTCTTCTTTTTCCAGATGAATATTTTTTTCTCCGGGAGTAGAATTGTTGTTTTCTAATTCGGTTTCAAATATTTTAGGATGAGCATAAATATTTTTTGTTCTGAACTCAATACCAATATTGCTGAATTTTTGATACAGCATTTTGAGTTTCATGAATCCACCAATATGATCATCGTGGCTGTGTGACAGGATTATGTCTGTAACATATTCTAAATCGATGCCCATTTTGTAAGCGTTTTTAATAAATGCATCAGTTGTTCCGCAGTCAAAAATAATCTTTTTGTCATCATCTTCAATGTAAAAAGATAATCCATGTTCAGGAATGAGACAGTTTTCAAGATTAGTATTGTTATCAACTAATACAGCTAATTTCATACATATATTTTAAATTATGTTTCAAACTTTGTCAATTGTTATAATCCCCGTGTATAATTTGCATTAATTGCTTTTTGTTGTATCATATACACTTGATAAAGGGTTCTATTATGGCTGTAACACAAGTGAATAATATAAATATCACACAAAAACCTACGATGATGTCTTTTCTTGCAAATCGCAGGGAAATTTCTTATGGCTATATAAATCTTCAAAAAAAAGAACCTCCGAAACCAAAAGTTTCATCAAAAGATAAAATTCTTGCAGCTGTTGGTTCAATGACAGGTGTTGGGATTACGCTTACAGCATTGATGATGAAACAAAAAATTAAAAATCCGCTTCACGTGAAATATAAAGTAGGCGAAATGCTAACAATGGCTGCTGCAGGTAATGTTGGCGGTATAATGTTGAGTTCTATTGGTGAGCCTAAAGAGGATAAATTAAAAAAATGGAAAGAAGGTGCTTTCCAAATGATTTTGACTTCTGCTCCGATGTTGCTTGTTGATGGTGCTATTAAGCTTTGTGGAAAATCTAAATCTAAAATGATTAATAATAATTTCACTAAAATATTGGCATCTGCAGCAGGTGTTGCAATTGGTTCAAATACTGCAATTGCGGTATCAAACAAACTTAGAAGCGATAAAGAAGCTAAGAAACCAAAACGTGAACTTAAATTAGTTGATATGGTGGCTAATTTTGATGATTTTGTTGCTATTTGTGTTCTTGCAAGAATTCCGTTTGCTGATAAAATCCATATAGAACGTGCTTTACCTGTTATTTATTCTTTTTGTGGTTTTAGATCCGGAACCGGTGACAGAAGGTAGTTGTTATTTACTCATATCTGTGAATTGCTGCATTAGTTGATCCATATTTGGAACTCTACAAACGTTATCTTCTACAATCATATCAATAAGTTTTTTCTCTTGGGGAGTTAAATCGTTTGTAGATGGTATGTTGTAAGCTTCTTCCGGATTTTTTAAAATTCTGTTGATTTGTGCAATATTTCTTTGATCTTCTTCTATAATTGCATCAATTGCAACATTAAGTTGTTCTTTTGTAAATCCGCATTCAATTTGTGGTTCGAATTTTGCAATTTCAGAATCTGCAATTTTTATATCAAATGATTTTCTAAATTCTTTGCTTAATCCTGTAATTTTACCTGACATTTTGTAATTACATTTATTGTCAGCCCAGCCGTTTATTTTAATTTTGAAGGCAAATTTAATTCCCATAATGTCGATTTCTGATTCTTCATCATAAGGCTTGCAGGCTTTCAATTCTTCAACAAATTCAGGTGTAATTTTACTTTGAATTTCTTCAATATCTGTTGTATCTTTTTCTTCTTGTTCCGAAGATTGGGCAGGTCTTACTGTTTCAGGTATAGCAGTTGTTTCCATAGTACTTTTTATTGCCATATTTGCTATAGATTGAGTTCCTATTAGTAGAGCAGATATTAAAATTATTGTTTGAATTTTTTTCATTTTTATTTCCTCGTTGTAAGTTTAATTAAAATTGCAATAGTGAGTCCAGCATTTTATTCAAATCTCCACTGTTAAGGATTTGGCAGGCTCCTTGGTTCATCACTACATCAAGGAGTTTTCCGTCAGATGGTGATAATGATGATATAGAGATACTGTTTGGATCTTTTAACATATTATTTCTTTTACCAGAATTTCTTTCTTGTTCTTGCAGGATTGAATCACCAACATAATCTAATTGTTGTTTGGTAAATTCACATCTTATTTTTGGAACAAAAGAAGAAACTATTGCATCTTCAGGACTGATTCCGTATAATTGTTCGAAAGACTGGCTTGTCCCATTGGTTTGGGCAATGAAATTCAATCGACATTTATTGTTAATCCATCCCTCGATGCTTACTTGGTATGATATATTCATTCCCATAAAATCTGCACCAAGACTTTCACTGTATGGTTTACACATTTTTACGCTGTCTGAAAGTTTGCTGCCTGTTGATTTTCTTTGAACTGTTGTTACTTGCTTCGTTTCTTGAGTTTTATTTTGAGAAGTATTTGGAGACGATTTTCTAGTAGTTGTAACAACTCCAAAACATACTTGTGTACCTATAAATAATAAAGAAATTAGTGCTATCAGATATATCTTTTTCATAATTTTGCTACTCCTGAATATTTATATTATAGCAGATTTTTTCAAATAAACTATATAAATGGAATTTAATTTAAAAATATTGTATAATTTTACTAAAAGGAGAGTTTAATGGATAAACATGAGACAAATAATTTTTTAACACTTGGCATTATTTTGTTAATTGCAGGAATATTTCTTATGTCTTATTCCATATCTACTTATAACGAAGTTCGCAATCTTTCAGAAAAAATTGACTTAGAAGAGTTAGAAACTAATACTCATATGTCAACGTCTGATAAGTATTTTAAATATTTGTCTTATGCAGATTATTTGAATCAACGTTTGAAAAAGAACCAAGATTTATTATTTAAAAATTCAACATGTGTATATTTAGATTATGCGCAGAAAAATTCTATAGCATTATATAGGCTTACATACAATGGACTTCAAACTGATGAGTCCAGAAAAAATGTAGCTGCAGGGAATATTCGTGCACTGTATAGCTTGATGGATGCTTATAGAACTTGCAAGCAAACTGCTGGTTATAAATCGGAATTAGAAAATATAATTGTCGATATTCAAAAAATGGATGAGAAAAATGCGCAAAAAGAATATCGAATGGAATCTTTTATGCAGGATTATGGTGCGAATATTCCTCCTGATGAAGATGAGCAAACTTATCCTGAATTACCTCAGCAAGATAGCCTTTATCCTGAATCATCACCTGTAGAAACTAATAATTATAATATGTAATATATTTAATTATATATAAAAAAAACCACTCAACAAGTGAGTGGGTCGTTTTCTGCATCCTAATGGTCTCTTTTAGTGTTTATTATTTAGGAGTTTATATGTTTTTGGGGTTAATGAACTATTTATATTTAGTGTTTCGACTACACTTAAATCTTATACTTTCATTATTGCACAACGAATAATTTATGTCAATACTATTGTTTTATATTTTATTTCCAAAAGTGAAACTGCAGGAATAGTGTATATTTTACACTTTTACAAAAGTTCATAATATGTTTTTTTATATAAAAAAGCAAAATTAATATATGATTTGGACGTTAACTTTTCTTGCGCGAGCTTTGTTATCAAAGTCAATTAGTACAACTTGCTGCCATTGACCGAGCTGCAAAACCCCGTCAATGAGTGGAACATGGGTCGAGTTTCCCACAATTGAAGCTCTGATATGCGCATAACCGTTGCCATCATGCCACATTTCATCGTGGTGGTAGTTACTGTTTATTGGGGCAATTCTATCTAATGCTTCAGGTAAATCAACCAGCAAACCCGGTTCAAATTCTATATTAGTTATAGAAACTGTACTTCCTTGCGCATAAATATAAACTACAGCATTTTGTAGTACGTGATTGTAAACTACATTGCGTATTTGCGGGGTTATATCAATAATATCGGTGTTACCTTTTGTATGTACCGTAAAAACATCATTCAAAATTGTCATAATACCCCTATCTCTTTCCTGCAGAAAGCTTTTTATCAATTTTACAAAAGAAAATATTCAATTGCAATTAAAATAGGGTGTATTTGCCTGAAATGTAAAGATTTACACATAATAATTATTGTTTTTTGATAATAATTAAATTTCTTGTTATTTTTTCATCAAGTGGCAAATCATATTCTAATATTTCAATGATTTTTGCATTATGTTTTTTTAAAATATTTTTAGCATCTTCTATTTCTTCCGGGGTTTTTCTTGATTTATATGCTACAAAATATCCGCCTTTGTAGAGTTTTGGAAGTGCATATTCGCAGATGTTCTTTAATGAAGAAACTGCTCTGGATGTTACAACATCATATTTACCGTCTGTATTTTCGACTCTTGAACAGATTGGATTTATGTTTTTTATATTTAATTTATCTTTCATACTTTGTATTGCTCGAATTTTTTTTGCAATACTGTCTAATGCTGTAACTTCGATATTTGTATAAGTTAATGCTATCGGAACAGAAGGAAAACCTCCGCCGGTTCCAATATCAAGTAAAGTTTTAGGCATACCGTATTTATCGAAAAATTGACCGATAGATAATGAATCATAAATATGTTTTTCCCATAGATATTTTTCATCATTTTTGGATATTAGATTTACTTTTGCATTTTCTTCTAAAAAAATGCTCATATATTTTTGGTAGAATTCTTTATTTTCCATATTTTTCCTGTAATTTGTTAAATTCTTGTTCTGTAATTCTGTGTTTTATTTCTTCAATTCGAGATTTAATTTTTGCAGTATTCTCTTTGCTAAAAGATATTTGGGCTATACTATTTGCTTCTACAAAATTTTTATAAGCATGTTCAAAATCTTTTTTATAAAGATAAAAGTCACCAAGTTCTAAAAGAGCACCTGCGATGTAGAATGGTTCATTAATTTGTTGAGCATATTTATATGCTTGTAATAAATAATTCAAAGCTTTGTCTGAATCTTGAGGTGTATAAATTTCAGAAAGATGAATTGCGCAATAATACAATCCGCTGTAATTTTTAGTGATTGTATCAATTTTCATACTTTCATTATAATATTTGATAGCATGTTTTTGGCTTCCTGCTTCGTCATAAAGCTCTGCAAGATTTGAAAATGCTGTTGATAGATATTTGTTATGATGAGGATTTGGATCTGTTTCTATACATTTTTTATAATATTCAACTGCAGATTTTGTATTATTTTTCTCATCATTCACTCCGGCAAATTTATAATACAATTCGGCAACGATAGTTTTGTCTGTTGTTTGTTCAATAAGCGGAATTGATTTTTTATAATAAATATATTCTGTATTTAAATTATCAGTAAGTTTTGCAAGTGACATATTAATTTGAATTTTTAATTCATTTGGCAAGTCTTTAATCTTTTCTAAATCTTCTAAAATATATTTTGCATTATCGTGTTTATAGATAATATAATAGATGTTTGCGACTTTAAGTTTAATTTCTGAAACTTTTATTATATCTGAAATATTGAAATAATAATCTTGAGCTTGAGTGTATGTTTCCAAAGCTTCATACCATTGAGAAAGATTTTCATAAGCTGCAGCAAGTTTCATATAAATTGTAGGTAAGAAGTGATAAAAATTATCATCATCTTTTTTAGTCAAGGCATTTTGATATAGTAATACAACTGATTTAAAGTTATATTTATCTTCTTCTTGTTTTGCACGATTTATAATTTGAGTTATGGTTAGATTTTCTGACTGTTCTTCAATTTCTGTTCGTTGAACTTTTTCTGTTATAAAGTCATTTATAGAATCCGCGATGCCATCTAATACGTTTTCGTCTTCAATAATGAAACTTATTTTGTTGATTTTTTCTTCTTTTGACTCTTCAACAACCGGAGTTGGTTCAATAACTGTTTCCGGAACAGGTGTTTCGACAGTTGTATCTGTACTTACAAGTCTAACATCTTGTCGATTAATTTGCGGTTTTTTCGGAATAAATAATGAATGATAATCAATTTCATTACGCATTGTTTGACGTGAAAGTCTTAAATCTCTTTCTAGTGGTTTTAGCGGAAGTTGTGTGTTATATAAATCCACGCATGAACAATGCAGTTTTATCATAACATTTTCGGGTATTTGACGTTCAAGTATTTCTCTGTATGTATCAGACAGGTAAAGGCATTCACCATCTACTGCTAATAAAGAATTACTTACGAAAAAGAAAACTCTTTGAGGATCGTATAAATGTAATGATTTTAAAAGATTTACATGAATAGGGATTCTCATAACTGCAAGAAGTCTGAATAAATGTGCACTTACAGGATCAATTAAAGAAATAGCTTCTCTTGTGATAAATTCTTGAAATGACATAAAACTTTTCGAATAAATTTCTAAAAATTGCACAAGTGTAAGCCCTCGCAAATTTATAATTTTCACTGCAAGGTTAACATTGTTGAAATAGCCTTTTGTATGTTTGTATAACTCGTTTGATAACAATCCGATGTGTTTTATACCGTTAGATTTTAGGTACTTTTCAAAAAGTGCTTGTGATAATGCAAGCATAGTTGTACGAGCAACTTCAATATTTTCAAAATCTTCAGCCAAAAATGTTCTGGATGTTATTATAATTTTTACATTTGCAAGTTTCATCAAATGTTTTATAAAACTTAGAATTTCCTGCTTATTTTCTTTTAGAACTAATTCAAATGAATGTAATATTATAAGTATCGGTTTATCGATTGTATTAAAATAAGAATTAATTTTCTGAGTAAAATTTTCAGTTTTTATTTTTGGAGTTATGATTTTTCCCTGAAGAGTATAGTTTCTGAATGTATCAAAAAAACTTAATAACATATCATCCAGAATAGTCGTTTCTAAACAATTATATCGAACCATTATTACATCAGAATTCACTTCAGATGTAACAAAATCAACGACAGATGTTTTTCCTGTTCCTTTATAACCGTTTACAAGTAGTAGTTTTTCATCTGATTGTAAAAAATCACAAATTTGACCAATTTGTTTTTCATTGTTTTCCAATAAACATAAGTCAATAGGACATTCTTTTGGAATATCTTTTAGTGTGATAGGTTGTTCAAGGAAATCAGTTTTCATACTTTATTTTATTTAGTTAACACGGTTTCTACCGTTTTCTTTTGCGTTGTATAATCTTTTATCCGCTGCAGAAATAAGCTCCTCGGTTGTTGATCCGTCTTCTCCATATGTTGAAACACCTAAGCTTATTGTTACATTGCTTTCTCTGCCGTTACTTAGTTTAAATTTTTTCGAAGCAACTAAAGAGCATAATTTGTTTGCAATTGAAACAGCTTCTTCATTACCGGCGTTTGGAAGAATTATACTCATTTCTTCACCGCCGTATCTGCATACTATATCGGTAGCTCTCACATTTTTCTTTAATGTTAATGCAACCTGTCTTAGTACAGCATCACCTGATTGATGGCCAAAATTATCATTAAACTTTTTGAAGAAATCAATATCAATTATGATTAATGAGAATACGGTTTCATAACGTTTTGAATGTGATATTGCCATTTGCATTTGCTCTTGGAAATATCTGTGGTTGTATAATTCAGTAAGCCCGTCTGTTGTAGCTAGTTTATATTGTTGATCAAAATCTCTTGACTTAATTAAATATTTTACAATCACCGTCATAATAAATGCCAATAAAGCTAAGCTTAATGGTGTTATGATTTCGATCCATAAATTGCTATATTTCATTAAATAATATGTAATCATAATATATGCAAAATATGCAGTCATCGATGTACACAATGCTAGTGGCATAGATTTGATAGATAATACTATAAATACAGTCAAAATAACTAGTGCCAATCCTATAATTATATTTGCGTAGGATGGAATTTTATGTATTAAATTACCGTCAATAATATTGTTAACATAAGTAGCTTGAACTTCTACGCCGGGATAAACTTTATCAATAGGTACAGTTTTTATATCAAATAAACTTGCAGCAGTTGCTCCAAAATAAACTATTTTATTTTGAAAATCAAATGCATTTTTATCATTGTTTTCAGAAGCTTTTAAAACTTTATAAAGCGGAATGTTTTGATAAGTTCCGGAACTTCCGTACCAGTTAAGAATTACACTTCCGTCATTATCAATATGGATTTTTTTGT
This sequence comes from bacterium, assembly GCA_014803505.1. Classification (GTDB taxonomy): domain Bacteria; phylum Cyanobacteriota; class Vampirovibrionia; order Gastranaerophilales; family Gastranaerophilaceae; genus Zag111. The sequence goes on from JAAVBM010000040.1 coordinate 9,539, forward strand.
TATCGGTCAAATACATATTTGCATGTTTATCGACATAAAAATCCTTTTTATCTTTAAGTCCCAAATAGTCCATAGCAACTTTTAGACCTAACTGTGGATAATATTTGCCTTGATATTTTAAGAATAATGGCATTTTTCTTAGAACGCCGTCATCACCTCGTAAAACATTAATCATGCCGATATTTGAAGTTGTATTTAAGATTCCATCCAGAATAGTTCGACAATTTGAATATTCCAAATAATCAAAATCAACTTTATTTGTTTTACTCTCAATTTTTATATTAAGTGTTTCAGGAAGTTTTGCAGGTATTCTCAAATCTTCCGGCTGATCATCCAAGTTCATTGCAGTATAAACATTGTTATATTTGCTAAAAACATCAACTAAAGCTTTGTCTGCTCCTGCACTACTTTTAATTGATTTTACAAACATTAAGTCAAATGCTATGCTTTTAGGATTTTGTAATTCTATATAATCAACTGTTTTAGCATAGATATCTCGTGGAAGCGGCCATTCCCCGTACTTGTCTAAAATATACTCATAACTGGCATCGTCAATTGCCACAATTACAATATCCTTGCTAGGTTTTTTGTTACCCGAATTCGCAAGGACGCTCTGGCGGATATCGAAAGTTCTATCTTCCATAGAGCGCAAAAAGGTTGTATAGGTTCCGTTTTTCAGGCTGAAATATACAACAACAACTAAAATCAAAATCCACAGAGTATATAAAAACTTTTTCAACATAGCTAAAATAACCTTGTTACTTCACTTCTTCAGTATAGTTTAACAAAGAGATATTAGCAAGAATATTTTTTACAACGAATTTTTGTTCAAGAATTTTATTATTAATTTTTAAAATTTCTGTAGCATAGGATAATTCATCAGGATATGTCAGATAACGTAGTAAGCATTGCTCGTGTAAATTCATTTCAATAATTCCTATTAAACGGGTGATAACAGTTTCATTATGTCAAATTTTGTCTAAAATTAAATCAACCTTTTATAGAATTTGAATATAAATTTCTAATACAATCATATGATAATTAAAAAAGGTCGAGATGAATTTCATCTCGACCTTTTAGATTTTATTTTAAAAATTAGTGATTACAGCTGCAGCAAGAACCACAAGCACAAGCTAAAGCTTCTTTAGCTTCTTCTAAACGAACTTTAATACGTCCGTCAACTGCAATGCCTTCACCTGTTTTTTCAGAGATTAACAATGGGTTAATATCTAATTCATCAATGAAGCTGA
>JAAVBM010000041.1 GCA_014803505.1 bacterium
ACTGAAGGGGATGACAATGTAATAGTTAAGCTTACTTATGATAAAGCGGCAGACGAAGCAGAAGCAACTGTTAAGTTCCTGTATACAGTAGGAACTGATGAAAGCGCAGTTCCTGCATTCAATGCACTTCCGGCTAACACTCCTGCAACAGGAAGCAGTAACTATGTTGACACGACAGGCATAGAAATTCCTGCAACCACTGCTGGAAAAATATATGTAAAAGTACTTGCATATACAGAAACTACTACTGGAGAAGGGGAAAATGCAACAACTACAGTTACAGCTCTTGCATCAACACCCGCAAGTTTTGAGTACACAGTTAAATCTGCTAAAGTTGCACCGGCAATGCCAACAGCAACTGTTAACGGAAATGCAGTAGCAAATGATGGAAATGTAACTGTTACAGAAAGCGCAACTGTTGCTCTTGCATCAGCTGACAGCGCAGATATTTACTATACTGATAACAACAGCACACCTGACAGTTCTTCAACCAAATATGAAGGCAGCTTTACCGTAACTGCAACCAAAACCATCAAGGCAATAGCGATTAAAGATGGATTATCCAGCGATGTACTTACATTCACCGTTACCGTAAACAGCAATTCTTATGACGACGAAGGTGACGAAGAGAATGAATACAACGACTGGTGGACTGAAGATAGAGCCGAAATAAAAGAAAAGAACAACGGCAAGATACCGGCCGGCTTATGGATCGCAGGAATTTATTCTGAAGGTTACGATTACACAGGAGATAAGATCACACCTTATGTTCGTGTATACCATAATGTACACTTATTAGCGGAAAAGATTGATTATACCATTTCCTACAAGAATAATGTCAACGTACCTACTACAGATGCTGCAAACAAGCAGCCTACCATCGTAGTAAAAGGCAAGGGAAATTATGCTAAGCAGGCAACCGAGACATTTAAGATCAATCCACGCTCTATGGGTGATGAGAGTGTATATATTGATGAGATGACAGTTCTTGCCAAGAAAAATGGTGCAGCCCTGAAACCCGTTCCTACAGTTATATTAAGTTACTGGTTAAATGACGATGTTGAAAAAGAGCGGAAATTAAAGAACAAGAAAGAGTTCGAGGTTAAATACTGCACAGAAGCCGAGTATGATGCAGCAGAAAGTTTAGATAAGATTACAGGTACCGACTCTGTATCAGAACCGGGAAGCTATCGTATGATCGTTACAGGCAAAGGAAACTATAGCGGCATTTCATCTGCTTCACTTGAGGTTCTTAAGAGCGATGCAATACTTGCAAGCAAACTTAAAGTAAAAGTAGGCAAGATTACTTACAGTAAAGATGAAGCGGAAAAAGTTGGTTTTGAAGGATTTAAACCTTCAGTGGAAGTAACTGCAGGAAAGACCAAACTTACAGAAGATACAGATTACACACTTTATTATAGGAATAATTACGAGGCAGGAACAGCATATGTAACTATCTCACCTGTAGCCAAGACCACCGGTGAGGGTGAAGATGCGACCACAACCTATGCTTTCTATGGTTCAAGGACAGTTGCATTCACGATCACAGGTAAGCCGATCAAGTCTGCAAAAGTTACCGTTAAGCCTGAAGCTTTAACCTACTCATATAATTGGGACGGAATCATTGACAGCAGTGACATTACGCTTGAATACAAAGGCACTTCTTTGTCCCAAGGTGAAGATTATGGAATTTCCTGGATTCAGAATAACTACGCTGCAGGCAAGGCTACTATCTATATTTATGGTAATGGAGAATATACAGGAGAACTTAAGAAAGTAGTCAAGATTAATCCTCGTGATCTGAGCGACAGCAGTATCTCAGTTACTCCTGATACGATATCAGGTGCGTTTTCAAAAGGCGGCACACGTCCTGTGATCACTGTAAAATATACCTATGATGCGGAGAATGAGTACTCATATAACCTTGTAGAAGGCAGAGATTATACCGTAACATATAAGAACAACAATAACTTCAAGAAGAGTCCGAGTCTTGTAATAAAAGGCAAAGGCAACTTTAAGGGAAGCATCAACAAGACCTTTACTTTTGCTACCAAAGATATTTCAGAAGTATACTTTGATGTACCTAACGTAGTAGTAAACAAGGGTGGAAAATATGGCAGCAAGCCGGTACTTTCTGACAGAAACGGTACAAAGGAAGTAAAACTTGCAGTTAAGAAAGATTACACTCTCGCATACTATGATATGACAGAGAAGGCAGATGAGCCGTCTACTGAGGCAGATGGTGACAACGAGGACAAAGAGGAAGGTACGCCTATCTCTAACATCAACAAGTTTACTGATGGAAAAGCAGGCAGTGTGATCAAGGTTGTTGCAACAGCGGTTGAAGGAAGCGGTTATACAGGAAAAGCTACACGCTACTATTCAATCCGTGAGAATGACTTTGGCAAGGTTAAGATCAAAGTTGCTAATAAGGAATTCACCGGAAAAGCTGTAACCCTTACGGCAGATGACATTACGATCACGGGAGCAACTCTCACACTTCAGGAGAGTGCAGATTCCGAAACAGACGGATACTATATCGATCCTGCAAGTTATGTAAACAATATCAAGAAAGGTACTGCTAAGGTTACACTGATCGGTACCGGCAAATATGCAGGAAGCAAGACAGTTTCCTTCAAGATTACTGCAAAAGAAGTAAAATGGGATAGAGGAACAACAAACGAATAAGAATTAAAAAACAAAAAACCGCACCCGGCATTAATGCCGGGCAGCGGTTTTTTATAATCTTTTTAGCTGCTTTTTAATATGTTATTATGCTTGGCTATAATCCGTATCTATGATATAATTAAAAAACATAGAATTGCTAAATTATAGCAAACAGAAAGGTAAAGGGTGGTTAATATGAATTCAAAAATAAGTGAAGCAATCGAGTATTTATTAAAACAGGATTTAGCAAATATGCCAGCAGGCAAATATCCGGTCAATGATGATTTTTATTACATGGTGCAGGAATATACTTCAAGAGCTGAAGCAGACTGCCATTTGGAATCACATCAGAAATATGTGGATATTCAGTGGCTTATCAGTGGCACAGAGGCTATTGACTGCACAAGTGTTGATGGGTTGGAAGTAGAGAAAGAGTACAATCCTGAAAAGGACGTGACTTTCTGGAAAGAGCCGGCAGATATGATGAGATGCGTGCTAAGCGGCGGCAGCTATGTTATCCTGCTTCCTGAAAATGCACATAAGCCATGTATCGCAGTTGGAGAACCTGCACCTGTTAAAAAGGTTGTTGCTAAAGTGAAAATTGCTTAATGTGAATACACAAATGTGCCCTCTTAGATTTTTGCCTGAGAGGGCTTTTTACAAAATTCTAATTAAAGAGGGTATCCCGCCAGCCAGTTCTTGACTTTTGGGATACCCTCTTTATGTTACATTATGATTATGCTTTACTTAAATACCAGATTAGTTTTCATCTGATCCGAATAAGCCTGCAAGCACATCTTTGTAAGTCTTCAGGTTCAATGCTGTAATCGTAAAGTTTACAGTCTTGCTTCCTGCTGCTGTTCTTTCAGCACCATCGGTATTAGGCACTATAATTACAGTTGCTTTACCCTTGAGAGTGTTATTTACATACTCTACTTTATATGCATCTGTAGGAACAGTATCCTTTCCGATTGATACTTCTAAGTAAGGTGTATGATTTGTATCATCTTTTGCGCTTCCGAATACAATAGCCTCACCTGTGTATGGCAGCTTATTGCTCTTAACGTATCCTTTTTTAGCATCATAGGTGTAGAAGGTTACTTTCGCCTTGGAAAGGTCATGAGCAGCTTCCTTATATACTTGGTATTGGCCGGTAATCTTGCTTCCTGCAAAGTTTCCTTTAGCTTTACCTGTGAGTTCTACATATACGGTCGCAGAGTCAGCGGGTGTTTCACCTTCGGAAGAAATTGTAAGTTTGTTCTTTCCTTTCATTTCCTTGCTGGAATCGAAATTGCCATCTGCATCAGGACCTTCTGTATAGTACTTGATATCAAACTCGGAATTCTTTACAGCTACGCCATCCATGCTAAGAATAACAGGTGCTTTGTAAATACCTTCGTTTTTATAAGGCTTGGTTGCACCAAATTTAACATCCAGATTAATAGCTTCTAATTCAGCGCTGCCTATTGCTGCATTTACTTCTCTTCCCTTGATTGTAAATGTCTTTTGCTGCTTAGCGATTCCTTTGTAATTACCTATGAAGGAAACTGTAGCTTTTGCAGTTCCGGATTTCTTATTAGCGCTATAGGTAACTTTATAGTCTCTGTCCTTATGAAGGGTAAGCGGAGTTTCTATACCATCCAATGTAGCATTAACTTCGATTTCTTTATCAAAATAAGAATCAAGTGTAGCTCCTGCGCTTGTATAAGGAACTTCATAACTACCACTCCAAGGGTCACCGGTAATGTCTACGGTAGTCTTCTTTTTATCAGCCGGTTTGATGGTGAATGATTTGCTCACTGAACCAGCATAGTCTCCAGTACCATATACTGTGAACTTAACTACTCCGGCATCTGTGCGGTTTTCGGTGTTGTATGATACATAATAATACTCTGAAGCAAGATGACCTTCTTCAACCACCGGACTTCCGCTGGCATTTTTTACATCAAGTGACACTTCCTGTTGCGAACCGTTGTATGTGTAAGTTACGCCTTTTGTAAGTGCGACTTTCAATTGGTAATTCTTTAATTCTTTCTTCTCAACTACTTTTACATCCAGTTTAAGAGAACCGGTGAAGTTACCATTTTCTTTAGCTGTAATTATTACTGTTTTTTCTGCATCCGGTGTATCTTCTGCTGTTACAGTGTTATACTTCGTATTAGGTATAACAATATCCTTATTAGATAGTTTTACACCGTTATAGATAATTACAGGCGCTGCTTTTGAACCTTTTGCAATTACTATATTTCCTGTCTCAATGCCAGTTCCTATAATATTGTTTTCTGCATCTCCAAGGCTCTTCTGTGCAATGGTAAACTCAACCTTCTGGCTGCCTGAGAAACGTCCTTTACCGGTAACGGTGAGCGTCGCCTTTTTCTTAACGCTTGCATTTACGTTATTAGCGTACTTAACTGTATAGTCAACGCCTTCTGTAAGAAGTTCGTCGTTGTTATATACTTCAATGGCAGGTTTGATTGCGCTTCCTGTGTAAGTGTATGTGCCCTCATCTACAAGTTCTACGTAGAAGCCGGTCTTTCCACTGCTTTCTCTTACCGTGTAAGTAAAGGTTGCAGGTTCACTTTCCAGACCATTTTCTACTGCAATTGCTTTGATAACTAATGTCCCTGCCTCAGTTGCCTGTATAGGAGCTGTATAGCGTGTTCCTGTTGTTGCTGTAGGAACTGTTACTGACGCTTCACTAGTTCCCTTGTTATAGAAAATCTCAGCACCTGCCGGTAATAATGTGATAGTTCTGCCTACGCTTATGCTTCCGCTTGCCGGATTTGCTGTAGGAGCTGCAGGTTTGGTAGGAGCTTGTGCAACAGATATAGTAATTGTAACTGTTGTTGCTGCAGTAGGTGTATATTCTGCACTAGTACCAATCTGTGCTGTTGTGTTTGCAACAGTTGTACCGTCTTTCTCTACTATCAATGTGTATTTTACATCTTTTTTCAGATTTACTACTGTACCTGAAGTAACTTCTAATTTCTCACCCGGTGCAGTGAAATAAACTTTTGCACCATCAAGTTTTGCTAAATCGTCGTCACTAATAGTCGGTGTTATGGCAACTCTTTCAGCAGGAGTAAGTCCGGTTACGATGGTGATTGCAACTGTTGCAT
>JAAVBM010000042.1 GCA_014803505.1 bacterium
CCACATTTTAGAGGGGAAGGAGAAGGCGCCACCGAGGTAGCCATTGAGGACATATTCAACCTGTGCGGGGTTGATGTCGAGCCAACCTTTCTTATAGTCGTCACCTCCGGTCTGCTCGTTGATCCATTTCGATGCGGCGACCATATTGGCGTCGGCATTCTTGAATACCTTCGTCCACTCCGGATCATTTTCGTTGAAAGGAGTCTCCTTGTAAATCGGAAGTCCCGTCCAGCTCTTGTTGACTGCCGCTTCGGCCATTGGCTTAAAGGCACTCGGGATAAAGGCCTGCCAACCTCCGGAGCCTTCAAGGAAATCAAGAGGCAGGATCTGAGAGAGCTGTGAAGCGATCTGATAACCGAGTTCAGATCCTGAGTATGTCTCGTTTCCGCTCATGACCCCATAAGCCATTTCGCCAAGTCCATAGAGGGATCGGAATTCGATTGGTAAGGGGATCGTGAGCCATTGTTTGCCGAGTCGAATGCAAACGTTAGATCGACGGATGTATTCGGGTAGATTGTAGTAGGCATTCTCGTCACCGTCGTCGCCGTCGCCTCCGAATATGCTTGCTAATAAAGGCACAAGGTAACCGAGAGTCATCATGGCTGTAGCGCCCGCGGTAAACTTAGCCGGATGTTTCTTAGCTTGTCGCAGGGTGTTGACAGTACCCTGAACTCCGGCATTGAAGAATACGAATCCGGCGCGTCCTATTCCACCAATATAGGCTCCGACTTCGCCTGCCTTTGTCTGTCCGTTGGCATGAAGCATAGTACTACCACTACCCTTCTTGTTGAAGTTCACGCTCACTTCCTTCGCGTCATAGACCGCACGAGCAATAGAACGACCGAACTCTATAGAGGTCTTGAAGGCCGCGAAGCGAGCGCATATTTCGACAGAACGACCCAGAGTATCAAGTTGAAGACCGATCCATCGCCATATGTTGCGAGCGACGTTGCGTTTCTTTTTGAGTTCGGCTGTGATCGTCCGTTTGTGGCCTTCAATATCCTTTACGGAGGTGTAGCCGGTCTCTCCTCCGTTGATCATGAAGTCTTGGAAGAGTTTCTCTGTTGGATCATTGAGATCGAGAGAATTCTTTTCCCACTTCTTGAGCATTGAGAAGAGTTTGGCTGGTCGAAGGAGTTGAGTGAAGTTGGCATTATACCGCATCGCATATCTCGGACTCTCCTTCACCCACGTCATGCAGTTAGAATAGATCGCATCGCGGAAGAAGTTGCTGACGACGAAGTCAGGGTTACGGGTTGTATAGAATGCTGACAGTTGTCGGTTGAGCCACTCACTGGTCTTGAGAACGTCACCTATCCATCCGGACGTATTAATGTCCGGATTGGTGAGGCCATTGATGGCCTGTGCTGCTCTTGGATTGCCATTAATGGTCAAGATGAAAGTCTCGCCATTTCGCTTCACGAGGATCTGATGCTCGCGCAAGTTGGTCTTCTTTGTTTTAAAGGGGATATTCTGAGCCTCGCGCCCGCGTTTGTATTTCTTGGGTTCAGCGGCCTTCAGTTTCGCCATCCTTTCCTCGAAAGCCTCGACCTCAGCCTCAACTTGCTCAGCGCTCATGGTGGAGTCAATGTTCGGGAATATAGGCTCCCACTCGTCATTCACGTCATTGTACTGAAGCCAAAGACGACTTACGCTCACGGCATCGCTCGGATGGTTGAGTACAAAATTGAGGAATCTTTGCTTGAGAAGATTTCGGTGACCCTGCATAATGGCAGAGTCGGCCATCATGGCGATCGTCGCTATCGGGTCGTCAGCTTTGCTGGAGCGCCCCTCAGCTTTCTTGAGAATACTTCCGGACAGCGGACCATTATTGCTCGTCAGATAGCCATAAACCTCGTCGCTGGTCGTCTCGTCCCATCCACGCAGAGGTATATAGAACTCATACATGTCACGGATCTCCTCGAACTTCTCTTTAGATAACATTCCACACCTGTAGAGTTTCTCCAGAGAAGTTTTTGTGGCCACGTTCACCGCCGCCCACAGAGGATCGGTATTGTGCGCGGCCTCGTAGTCCTGTACCCACTTAGCGGCTTTCGCTTCGGCTGTTCGCCAATCCTTTTCGCCCGTCAGTCCTGTAAGACCGGCAAAATCGCGATCAGGATTCTCGTTGTTGTTTATAGCTGCCTTACGCATCAGCGCATTTCGTTCAAGACCATGTTTGGCCATCATGTAATCTGTCAGATCACGACGTTTTTCAGCACTGCTTCCTGCGATTTTGGCAATTTCTTTCAGAAGCGGGCTCAAAATCTCACGGAAATATACCTCTTGGTGAGTTTTATTCATGCTGCTCATTCTGTTCTCGAACAGATAGGCATTCTCGAAATCGGCAACATCCTGAATCTCTGTTCCGGGTAAGACGGCCTCATAGAGAGCTTTCAGCCCGAGCATAGAGTCCTGGACGGCCTCGCGGAATTGATAGGACCCCGTAGAACAAATACGATTGTAGACATCGCGTGCGATCACCTTGTCGCGGGGTGTGAAATCGCCAGGGCGATAAAGTTCTTCTTCGCCCACATTCGGGTTGTCAAAATTATTTATTACTTTTGTGGCCAAATCAAGGTCTTGTGAGGCTATTTCCTGCTGATGATTAAATGACGCTGAGGAGAGCCAATCGAGACCTTTCTGTTTATTTACATACAGCAGCGTGTTATTGTGGATCAGCGGAAGTATGATGTTTCCCAATTCGCGGCCATGTATTGTGCGGATGTCATTAACTAAAATATGATTACCACCTTCTTGAATAGTTTTTTCGAGCTCTATGGCTACGCATACGTTCTTACCGCCCCTATCCTTGATTTCGGTAAGAATCCCGACAGATTTATCCTCTCTTTTGAAGATGAATATCGGATGAGCTAATTTTTGGGGTAGATTGAACAGAGAGGCCGGATCAACGTTATGTTTTTTAAAACCGGCTTTGTTGAGAATTCTCTGTCTGGCTACTATGGGCAAGTTCGGAATAAGGCTGTACAGGACTCCTTCCGGCATTCCGAGTTCGAGAATGGCATTATTATCCAATTCTCCCCGGAGATAGCGTTCGAGTTGATCGTTGAATTTTATATTAGCTTGATTTAAATCTGCTTCGGCGACATATTCGGCTGTGATTCCGGACTCGGCATAGGGGCCGACTTTGAGGTTGTATTGCATAGCGGTGTCGCGGATGGTTTGTGCGAAGTTGGAGCCGTGGCCCGGTTCGACGAGGTTTTGATAGCTTCGCCAGAGGATGTAGCGCAGTTCGTTGTCGGTCAGGACTACGCCTGATTTGTCGCGGAAGTCGTCGAATCCGATAAGGGAGAGCATATCGATGAAGAGATTTTTGATTTTGCTCCACCATGATTCTAAGTCGTGGTGTTCGAAATTCGAGGACTCGGCCAGTGATGCGAGGTATTCTTCAGTTGCTGTGCGGAAATCCCAGTTGTTGCGGGCGGCTAATTCTGTTATGCGTGAGCGGATCTCGTCAGAGGCTGCGTCGTAGACGTTTGCGAGGAAGGTGTTGAAGTTTTGGCCGAAGAGCTGACGCAGGCCGTAGTGGGCCACGGCTTCATGGAGAAGTGTCTGTTCGGCGTCGAGCATAGTGGCGTGGTTGGCAAGTATGATCGTAATCTTGCCGGTGCGCTTGTTGTAGAAGCCCTTTGATTTAGCCTTTTTGCCTTCAAGTCCGGAAGCGTCAGGGAGGATCTCGACGTTGTCGAGGTTCATTCTTTTCGCGAGGGTTTCGAGGCGGAGCATCATATTGCGGCGCTCGCGCTGCGCAACTTTCGCCTGCTGCTTCTTGGTGTATCGGTTTTTGCCGTACATCTGAGAGATCAGGTCGTTGTAATAGGACACTTCCTCATCAGAATAGGCACCTTTCCCATCACCCATGCGAAGTCGCTCCTGGCCTTCGAGCCAACGATCAAACGCAGGTCGGGACGCATCTCCGGCATTTCCCTTTTCCGGAGCGCCAATTTTGACGCCTCGCTCGATCAACGCCTCACGGAGAGCCGGCGGAACGGTATTGAATGGAACTTCTATACCATATCTGTTCAGGCGCTCTGCGTAAGCGTCGGCGACTTCTTCGACCGGCACGATACGAGTCACGCGAGCCCAGCGACTAAGGATCACCTTGCGCGGATAACCGAGTTTGGCGAGAAGACGGCCAATCGGACCACTCTTCCACTGCTTTTCGCCTACAGCATCCTTTGCCTTCTCGGCCTTGTATCCACTATTGAGTTCGCTAACGGGCACTTCGACCTCAACGGTCACGAGTTCAGGGCGTGTCCACGCGCTACTGAACTGATCATTGATCGGAGATCGGGACGTGTGGATGTAGGGATTATAGGCAGCCTTTATTGACTTGCCGTTTCCTTTATTGAGAGTAAATGTTCCCTTGGCGTCGGCTAAATCAGGATTCTCTTCGGCTTCCTCCCAAACGTTAGGCTCGGTCGGTTGGCGAAGCTTGCCATTAACCTTAGCCGACATGGGCGGATAGAGATTGCCGTCTATTAACTGCATCGCACGATAAACCTTGACGGTCGGCTCGGAATTAAGCTTATTGAGCGTCTCCTGATCGGTCACCGGACGACAGAGAATGTCATCCTCGGAACCTGCTTCGAGGGTGATTTCAGATGCTTTTTTACTTGCATCGAGAATTTTTACCCCCGGATCGTAGGATTTCTCGACATTTTGGAGTAACTTTGCGCCACTTATAGAGCTGTTCGAGATCATTGCCAAAGGTTCGCCGCTGTCATTATTTGCACCGTCGGAAGGCGTTTCGAGCAGTTCTATTTTTGTTACCTCGTAACTGTGAAGATGTGTTTGTCGGTTAGCATCTTGGTATTCCCGCATAGTCGTCTTTACGCGGTATATTTTCCCTTCAATTTCTACAGCTCCAAAGAAACGATGTATTAATGTTTTAGCATTGATTTGATTATCTATAGATCGGATTTTGTTACTATCTTTGCTATAGTCCGCATGAACCTCGACTTCGATACTTTCTCCGATCACTTCGGGAAGTTTTTTAAGTACGGCAAGATGTACTCCAAGGTTTTCGCTCTTAGAGGTCGCCGAGCGTGAGACGTATTTGCCAATGGCATCTTTAGAAATATAATAGCTATACCTGTTATCTCTACTATCTACGCTTTGATGTGAGCCAACGATATTGTTTTTTGCCCATTTCTCGGCAGAGATAAGCGCTTCTTTTCCTGAACCTACGAAATCGTGTCTCGGTACACTGACAACTTTTATGTCTTTGTCGGCGAGGTCGGGCATGACGAGTCCGCGCTGGGCGATTGCGCGGGAGCGGAGGTTGTTGAAGGTGATTTCAGATGCTTTTTTACTTGCATCGAGAATTTTTACCCCCGGATCGTAGGATTTCTCGATATTTTGGAGTAACTTTGCGCCTTGTAGAGTAGATGATGTTTTAGCATCGTTTGTACTCAGCAAGCTAGGAGTTGAGCTGTTGTCTGTTTTGGATAACAGCTCAACTTGTACTATCTCTTGAGTATGGGTTCTGTGCTCCGGATTTCCAATAGCTATGGTTTCTTGACTATGAATTGTAGGCATAGAGACTGAATTAGGCCTATACTCATATATAGTCATCTTGACCATTACCTGATCTTTTTCGTCTTTCATTCCAATAACGCCATAGTATCTATGTACCAGTTTAGAATCAGAAATCTTACCGTTTAAGTCACGCTTTCCATTATAGCCTTTTTCGATATAGTCAGCATGAACTTCTACTTCACGAAGGCCCTTCAAGACATCTTTGAAGTTATTGAAAACAGCGAAATACCATTTCTGATCAACTCGATAAGACTTATCTTGTAAATCATTTCGATAAGATTTTTCATTCTTGAATTTTCTTATAGTATCCGCATTGAGAACAACCTCTATCTTTTTACCTTCGCTATCGGTGACGAAATAACCATTTTTTCTCGGCATCTTGTCTATAGAAGGAAATATCTCTTCGTCACGAGTCTTTCTGAAAGATCCTTTAAACTGGAATGGTGTCACTTCGACGATTGGAAATTCCGTGTCGGCGAGACCGGGCATGACGAGTCCGTGTTGGGCGATTGCGCGGGCGCGGAGGTTGTTGAAGGCGGCCACGTCGGCCTCCATGTTTCCTGTTTTGGGGATGAAGGCGGCTTCGTGGACAGACTTCATTGGATGCACCTGATAGAAGCGATAGGCTATGGGGTCGAAGTTGTCAAGGAGCGTATTGAGGGCTCGGTCGAGTACTTCGAGGGCATTCGTGTGACCCTCTCCAGACTCAGTAGCATCGATCCCGAGTATTCTTTTGACTCCGTTAATCACCTGTTGCCATAGATTTTTCATCTTCAGAACTGCGCGGAATGCGGGATTGGCAAGCTCGGCTACCATTTCGTAAACATCACTCAGACCATAGAAGGCATTGTCACCTCTCGCACTATTCACCTGCAGGCGGCTTCTGAACTCGTCTGTGTTCACATGCTTTTCGTAGATGGTGATGATATCACGGCAAGCCTCGCCTACCTCGCCCATTTCGGCACGCTCCTCTTCCGAGGAGTTCTTATAGCGGGCAAGAGCCCAGCATGTAACGGCATGAATGGTCTCATGTAGGATACACTGAGCTTTCTGCGCATCGGAAAAACGAGTGGAGTTGAATGCATCGCGGTTGAGTTCAATCGCGTTTTTTTTCGGTGCATAGTGAGCCATCACATTATGGTCCGAAAAGACACCCGGTTCAGCCATGCGGAACTGGAGGCCCTCAATCTTTCCGGCTACGGCGAAGACTCTTTCGGCGAGTTCGTCGAGTTCGGTGTCGCCTGAGTCGAGAGTTCTATAGATGTCTATGAACTGCGACAGAGTCATACCGTCCTTGAGACCCGCTTCGAGGGTGGTTTCAGATGCTTTTTTACTTGCATCGAGAATTTTTACGCCGGGATCGTAGGATTTCTCAACTCCTTTGAGTAGCTTTGCAGTCTGAAGTGTACCCTCCCTTGAGGATGTGGATGCTTGAGCTCCAACGATTGAGGTGTTTTCTGATATATCAGGAAGCACCTCAATTTTTGTAACCTCATACGAATGCGTACGGACGTCGGCTTCTGCATCCTTATGTTCCACGATCGTGGTCTTTACTCTATATAGATGAGCGTCTACATTTATAGCACCATAAAACCGATGTATTAATGCGCTATCGTTATATCCGTTTTCCACACCGCGCATCCCAGCATATCCTTTATTATAACTCGGATGTACCTCGGCCTCTATGCTGTTGCCGATAATCTGAGGCAATTTTGTAAGTGCTGACAAATGTAATCCGAGGCTGTCACTCTTGTCTACGGCACTCGATGACAAATATTTTTCAATCGACTTACCACTGATAGAATATATGATCTGCCTACCGTCACTATCAATAAGCGAATGCTCTCCGACGATATTCTCTTTTGCCCACTTACGCGCCTGAGCAATCGGTCGGTCTCCCGCAAAATCATGCCTCGGCACTTCTACAACACGAACCTCGGCCTCGTTGAGTCCGGGCATGACAATACCGCGCTCCGAAACCGCACGTTCACGTATCGCATCGAAGTCCCCACGCCCGCGCGACATCGCCGCATTAAATCTCAGATCTCTTTCTGAAGTCTCTCGGCTTATAATCGCATTCCGCTCGTGCTCGTTGCCTCTTTCATAGGTACGCACGGATATTCCCCGGCTTTCAAGACTCCGGACAATCTCATCCGAAGTCCCTTCCGGCACCACTGCAAGTCTTACCTCCTCCAGTTTTACAGCCCTCTGAGGTTTCGCTTCCAGGTAACGTGTGCTCATTTTCTGAATCTCACCGACAATATCGGATATATCTTTGGCAACATCCATTGTCACGTCCGGATATATATCGCTCAGATAACGATATATTCCCTCAGGGGTATGTGATTTTACAACCGCGTCCTTGACGTTCTCCACAAAATCCATCGATGCGGAGAAACTTCCTTCGACTGATGGCAGAGTTATCTTATCCAGACGTTCCTCCAGACGCTTCTTTTCTGTCTCGATCTCTTCATCGTAGACTGAACGGATACGATCGGCAGCTTCACGGCGAACATCGTTCATATTCTTAAGCTCGCGATGAGCCGCACCAAATATACTGCCACCAAAAAATCCCTTACCTCCTTTGTCGGCTTGCCTGCGCATGGCCTTGACCACATTGTCAAGTGTGACGGCATCATAAAGGGCCTCCCATCCGCGGCTTTCGCCCGACGGAGTGAACATGTCTCGTTCGTTGCGTATCCCTGTTTTCTCAACCACTCCCGAAAACATCTCCTCAAGCCACGCCTGAAATTCCCGGGGGTCAATGCGCTCGTCAATCTTTGCTCTGGTTGCTTCGAGGTCTGTCTCTGTCTTTAAGTTGCCATTGTCGGCATAATCCAGTGCCTTCCGCCTTGTGTTGGACACAAGAGCCTTTGCGACAAACGACATCATAGTGCCCATATCTTTGCCGCTGTGCTCACCTATCAGTCGCTTGAGATCTGAGTGCAGACTATCTGAATCATCGCCCCTGAGCCTGTCTTCCCCGATAACATCCAGCACTTTCTCATATAGATTAATATCGTCGGCGGAATATTTCTCTACATCTCGCTTTTCATACTCCTTGACTGCATTGCCCTTCTCAGACAGGAACAGTTGTTTTGCTCCATAATCATCCTTGAACGCATCGACCAGACTGTCATCTTTTCTGCTATCAATCCGACGCTCGTAGTTATCCGGATGGAAATCCACGGCTCTGAACAAAGGCAGGCGTCCGGCTTTGTTGGCTCTATCGTATATTTCACGTGTCTTAGAGCTATTGAGCTTGTATCCTGTTTCCGGGAAAGTCGGCGTCCATGCGTCTCCGCTATATACCTTGTTGTACCGGTCTGCGGGATTGATACTCTCTTTACCGAATACAAGAGAGATCCCTCCAAAACCGGTATGACCGATGCCTGCCTTTGTTATAGCAATACTCGGCATAGGGAATCCGCCTAAATCCAGCGCCTTTCTCAGATTCTCCTCACTGATATTATGGATAGCGACAAGAGTCTTTTCTCCACTCTTCGGATTCAATCCCTCCGCAAGATCACGCAGTGTCATATGAGCAAATTCCTCTGCCGTCAGATCTTCCAGGTCTTGCTTCGACCATTTCGATAGGGTCTTCTTCAATCCCCTGAACATGTCGCCGAGCCAGCGTTTCAGATGATCCACGAGGGTGACGGCACGTGCGGTTTCCATGACGCCGCGTTTCTTTGCGTCGGCTATCAGACTGCTGAGTATACGGGCGCCGTCGCGGCCTGTCAGTCGCGAATGAACCTCACTCGCCACAGCATCCTCATCATTGCGAATGTCGGCATAGTTCGGATCATCCAACACCTCCTGCCAAAGCGGAGTCTGCTTCAATAGTTTCTTGCCACGCGCCCACAGCTCCGGATTCTCACGGCGAACCATATCATCCCACAGATGGGTATACTCATGAAGCGGTGTCTCCGGATTCATCGCATCTCGATTCAGATATACCTTGCCGCTGACAGTCCAGCCATACACCCTATTCTCCCCATCGCGAAGGAATCGGATATGGTTACTGATTTCCATATCCTTCTCACGGAAAATTACATAATTCTTAGCCTCGTCGGACCTTCCTCCATTTCGATAATTAGCAGGATATTTGATTCCTACAAATGCTTTTGAAAGTATCCTTGATGCTGCTTTATCTCCAGGAACTCCATCGTACATATTACAAATTTCAGAAAGCGATTCATATATGTCCTTGCCCGTTGTATAACCGGTTACATTGCCTTCGTCATCCTCATCCATTTCTCCGCTGACAAGGTCTCCTACTCCCAGTTCTTCACATCTTGATGCTATCCTTTCAAGGTCTTCAATATTATAATGTCCATCCCAATCAAGATAATTACTTCCATTATCATCCGGAATTTCAACAGTATAAAGATGTCTCGGAGGCATCGAAATCCTATCACGGTTCGCCCGTAGCCAGGCTGCTTCTTCTTTAAATACAGGCTTTAGCGAAGAATCTTCATGAGGAATGGACTCCCACTTTTCTTGCATTATTTCACACCACTCTATGGACCTGTCTACATCACCTCCGAATTTCTTCAGAACACTTTCTATCGACTGAGAGGGAAATTCTCTACTCGATTGGCGATGATCAAACGGCTTGCCATCAAGAAGTGGAGTGCTGGCTATATCTTGTGCATAGGTCTTTCCGATCCCCTCAACTTCTGTTACGTATCCTCCCCATCCAAAAGCTTGGAATCCTTCTCCCTCTCCTATATGAGAGAAATCAAATCTATCAAAATCAGCCCCGGTGCCGTGATACGTACGAATAGAGAAACGTGGATTGTAGAGACCTCGCTTCTCTACTGTTCCGAGTTTTGGATCGAGTGAGAAATCTTTATCAGACAACACATCTTCGACCCCGGCCACTATAGCCTTGACAACTTCATCCGGACGCGCCTCAAACGTTGCCAACGGAATAGTAGCTTCCGTAAACTCTATTTCCGATTCTTTGGCATCAAAACGCCTGCGTTCAATCACAATGCTCAGATTACTCTCAGCATTGTCTTGACTGAAATTATTCCCGTTGGCCGCATGATCGCTCAAGCGTATCGCAACGGTATGGCCGCCATTTGTCTGCAAAATCGTATAGCGTGAGCCTCCACGCGTACCCATGGACAGCATTTTCCCAAGCCCGGATATAGTTGTAGACAGGCTTTTGGTATCAATTTTAAAATCATCGTTTTTGAAATTTCTAATCTTTCGCTTTGCGCTTTGGGTTTTATTGGCTAATTTTGTAAATGCTTCTTTTAAGGCAGCGCGGTTTGAGGAAGAATTTCCGCTGATAGAAAGAAGAACACTCCCTGAGGTCAGTTTCTCATTAGCGCGATTCGGCTGATCTACGACGGGAGTATTTTTATACCCTAACATTTCTGATGCCTCTGCATCGCTGACCTCGACAACCTCAATTCCCGAAGACTCTACAAGTCCTTTGGCAACATCATAAACCTCTCGGTTTCTTTTACCCTCAGAATCAGTATCAGCATGAAACTTAGCCTTGGATACCTTTGCGATTTCCTCTGTGCCATTACCCGCTCTCTTCTGAGCCTCAGTTAGGGAGGTGTTCACCTCGGCAGTTGCAGACTCCACAGTGGATTGAACAATCTGCTCGCTCTTGTTGTCAGAGAGTTGTGCAGAACTTTCTGCCTCACTTTCTTGTTTATCTGATACAGAGTCGTTAACTTTGCGCTCAGAAATTTCGCTTTTCCCTTGCGTAGGAAGGAGGTCCGGCACATCCGATGGATGTTCAGCTAAGTGCCATTCAGAGCTGTTGGAGGAAAGCAAAACATTCGCAAGAATGTCCCTATAAAGGGCGATACCTCCGTGAGGCTGAGACGCTGCGGTTTGAAGGGTGTTGCCCTTCTTTATTTTGTCGCTGACGAATACTTCATGCACATACAGACGATTCTTGTTTGCATCTTGCATGGCACGGCAGAAAACATAGCAACGCTTCCCGTTATAGTTTATTGGGTAAGCGAAGAAATGATTGCTTACTCCTTCCTGCCTTGTAAAGTCAGGCATCGTGCCAAGATACACGGCATTCTCAAATCCCTCAATCAGCGATGTGATTGCATCGAGTTTCATCTGCCCATATTTATGGGCAAGAGAGGACTCAACAGAGTTCCTGTTAATCTCAACCTCGCCGACCTCAGTATCGTAGAATGCTGGTTCTGCAACATTCTCATCCCACCATTGTTCGGCTGCTTTGCGTGCAGAAAGCTCTTTTGTGGCAACTATTTGACCAACGGCTACCTCAATTGCGGGTGCATTGTGCAGCATATCTCCTCGCAGCGCCTTTTCATCTTCCGGCATCATGCGAGGGTCAGCAGATATTACCTCTTTCTTTTCGGGTATGTTATTTTGGATAGTCGCTCCTCCTGCTGTGCTATCATCTGCAGTTCCTCCTCCACGCTCGGTCGGTAATGTTCCTGTCTCAGTTTGCTTTCTGCCCGCAGTCGGTTCTTTTTCCTGCAACTCGCGCACAGCTTCGGCAAGAGCCTGCTGGACCGCCTCTTCTTCAGCAGCCTCCTTTGCTTTACGCTCGGCTTCTTCTGTCTTGCGAGCCTCCTCTTCCTTGCGCTGGCGGACAACATTCCATACCTCCTCCCAATAAGCGAGCTCTTTATCAATAGCTTCACGCTCAGCCTGCAATTTAGCTCGCTTTTCAAAGCCGTCTCCGGGATCCGAAAGGTCTATACGTGCATTTTTTTCTTTCTCGACTGCTTTACGTTGCTTCTTCCGAAGACTTTCGACGGTAAATTCCACATTATCGAGTGCGCTCTTGCTCTCAAGATCCTCTATAGTCTTTTCTACAGGCGCCTGTGAATAGAGGGGGCGGCCTTTCTCGTCTACAGGGATTCCGGGGCTTTCGGTCGCGGATGCAGGCCCCGGCGCCTCGCCAATGATTTCGCGGACCGGTTTTTTGAAGTTGATAATCGGGTCTATGAAATAGACTTTTCCATCGGCGCCAAGGATTGCGTTGTCTCCGGTGACATCAGTGATGGAGATTTCGTCATTGCCATAACGGTAGTTTCCTTCGGGGCGCAGGCCTTTTTCTGCGAGAGCTTCTTCAATCTGACGCTGAGTAGGACGGCCAACACCTTCCACATAGTCTTGCGAGAGAATTATGCGGACATCGCCAAGTTCCTCTCCAATTCCCACAAATGTATAGCGGGTTTCGGGAAAGTATTTATTATGGACGAGATGCTCGAGGATTGCATCTTCGGGCTGAACATCTTCCTTTAAAGGACTCTTTGCGTAGGGATCCTTAACCTTGACAACGCGTCCACTCTCACGGTTAATATAAACCTCGCTCTCGCCTGTTGCTTTTGCAGCCTTGACCCCAAAGAGAGTGTGTTCTTGTCGCGGGATAAATAATCCAGCCTGCTTCGCGGTATTTAGTAACCTTTCGGATTCCGCTCTGCGTCGATTTCTCGGGCTATCATCTGTATATGAAGTATATGTAGATCCCAACCCCTCTTCAAACACTCGTATATCGCTTCTGTCTCGATCGCCCTCCATTCCGGGCGCTGAGTCTCCAGCCATTCGGCTGCCGTCTGGATTCCGTGAACTCGAGGATTCATCATTATCTTGTTTAGATCCTTCTCCATTTTCAGTATCTGATTTTGTTTGGTCCTGCAAAGATACGGAATTTTCTCCGGATGTCGGAGTTTGTTCGTTAGTTTTGGCCGGGAGGGCACCGTATTGAGCGAGCTGTTCGCGGGAGAGGCTGGCGACTGAGCGTTGGCCGTCCGGGGTGGTGAATTCGATGGTGTATCTGGGGGCTGTCGAGTCGGCGTCGTCGACTTCTACGATCATGGCGTCGGTCGCTCCTGCCATCGGGCTGTTGGGGTCAGGAAATTCGAGCTTGGTTCCGATTTCGAGTTCAGAGAGGTCCGGCCGCGGATGAGCGTTGGATTCGGCATGTTGCGGTTGAGCGTTAAGTTCATCTGCGATCTCGGTCTCAACTTCGGACCAGTATTGCTTACGGGCTCGCTTACGCCAGTCGTCTCTTACTTTCTTCTTGTCAACTACGGCACCGGTAGTCAGATCCTGAGGAGCGATGATTTCGGTTTTGCCGTCGGAATGTCTGATTACAACATGACCCGACTGTGCATCGGCTTCCTTGAGTATGAATACTTCCTCTCCGGTCGCATTGACGGTTGCGTGACGCACTACGGGATTTATCGGATCAGAATCATCGATGATTGTGTCGAGGAATTTATCTGTGCGGTCTAATATGTCGGTCAGCTGAGGGGTTTGGGCATTGTTGTGTGATGCTTCCCTGCGTACGCGTGCGTTAATGTAGTTCAGGATGGCTTTTCTTTCCTCGTCTGACAGGTCTTTATCGTTGGCAACGAGAGGGGGGAGTTTCCAGATATTGTCGATATTATATACTCCCAAAAGGAAATCTTCAACGTCCACGTCGTCTTCAAGGCGCAGGGCGGTGCGTAAAGCTTTGTTTGAGTCGCGCAGAGTCTTTATCAGCCGGACATACTCTTCGCGCGAGGATATAGCCGCACCTTCGTTATAGGCATTGCTGTATTCGATTACGCTTTCGTTGAACGGTTTCCTCTGCTCGAGGAATTCGCGCATATTGTGGCCACGGAGTACCATGCTTGTCTCCATGTAATCCAAAATAGCGTTTTTCTCGGGAGCTTTCAGGGACTTGTCTTTAACTATCTGAGTGGCGAGATCTCCCATTGCTCCATTGTCGGTTATGTCAATAATTCCGCGCATGGGCTCCCACACGTCTTTACCGAGCATATCGCCAATTTCACGGTCAAGGTCATTAACCGAGCGCTTTAGCCGGTAATAACGTGCTTTCTGAGCAAGAATATCGACGCCGTCGGCAGCGTAGCCGACAGACATCGCACCGCCGCCGGTCAGACCGACGGAGAGAGCCATGCCTCCCCAGATGTCCCCGTGGAAATCGGAATCGAGGAAGAGGTTGCGGCCTGCGGAGTCTTTGCTGCTTTCAAGGTTGAGCATCGTACGCCAGAGCTGGCCGTAATATTCTTCGGTCACCTCACCGAAGTATCCGTTGACGCCGGCACGCTGCATGAAGCGCGATACTTTTGCGAGCACACCACCAGCTCCGGCGCGTGTGCTGTTCAGAAGTGCGGCTGTGAGATTGCGTGCACCAAAAGCTTTCAGCATATCGGTAGCGCCGGGCAGATGCGCACCAAACATCTCTGAATAATTTTCGATTACCTGGTCTGCTTCTACTTCCCATGCTGCCTGTGACCACGAGTTGCCTTCACGGCGTTTATCAATGATCTTGGAGAGTGTTTCGGCTCCTTGGATGGTGTTGGTCATCAGCGGAGCTCGGAGGAGAAGATCCTCAGCTGTGACGCCGAGAGCTTTGACGGTCCAGGGGAGCGCCTGTTCCTGCAGTAAAGCGCCGACACCCTTGAGTCCTTCCTTTTTGATGAACGACACGAGGCCACGCGAGGCTGCGCGTTTAAGCACTTCTTCGGATGCTTTCATGCCGGCTTTTTCTGCCAGTCTGAGGGATGCTTTTGCGCCTACGCCCTCTAAGGCACCCATTCCGCCACCTGTGAGGATGAAGTCCTTCATGAAGGTGAGTGAGGTGCCTGTTATGTTGCCCCAGCGGTAGCCTCTGGAAATGTCTCCGTATTTCTGAGAAACGCCCGTCATGTCGAGGATAGCTCCAAGTGCTTCTTGCTCGGCTGTGGATAGAGGTGTTTTCTTTTCGGCTTTGGTGGAGATGTTCAGTGCGGTCACGGAATCCTTGAGATGAGAGACGCCGAAGTCCCAGGCGCCGACGTCAGACAGAGCGTCGCCTGTACCTCGCCAGAAATCGCGCCAGAAGCCTCCGTTTTGTTTATGATCGGATGCGTTTTTAAGGGTCTTAAGGGCTTGCTGAGACTTATGGAGGCCGAGTTTTAGAGCATTGTATTCGGGGTCATTGATGAATTCGGGGAGATCTTCGGGAGTTTGGATACGACCGGCTCCTGATGTTGAGGCATCGGCGGCGGCTTGAATTGCTCTCACCCACCATTTCTTTTCACCTTCGGATTTATTGTGAGCGTCGAGGAGTTCCTGACCTCGCTTGTCGAGCTTCTCCTTGAATTGGGCGACTTCGTTTTCCATCTGCCCTATCTGAGCTTGGAGTTCTGTGCGTTCCAAGCCTCTTTGGATGGTTTTGTCGAGAGTTTCGGGCTTTTGACCGGTTATCACAGAGGGCTGCTTGGCCTGTTCGACGGTGGTGGCAAAATCGTCGAGGGTGGACTGAGCTCGAGCGATGGTATTTCGGAGGGCAGTTTTCTGTTGCCAGGAGGGTTGCCATTGGGGTTTTGGGGCGTCCTGGGGAGTATTTTCCCCTGCGCTGAAGCTTGGGGCCTGAACAAAAAGAGAGCCGTCGGTGGGGGATTGGCCGGGAGTTTGTTTTCGGACGGGGTGACCGGCGGCGGCTGAGAAGGCTTCGTAGGAGGAGTGGTAGAAGCCCATTTCGCGGGCTTGGTTCCAAAGATTTCGGCGGCTTTCTTCGGATTCCATTTTGCGGCGGAATGTTTCTCTGTTGCCGAGGTCTATATGTTGGTCAAGGTAGTCGTATAAGTCTTTACCCATTTTGTTTTAAGTGATGATAAGTGAAGAAAATAGTTACTTCTGCTTTTCGATTTATTTGATTCGGTATCTGGCGGCCGGTTTGCGAGAGGGACGCTCGTAGGGCTTTTGAGTGGTCCTTTCCGTCTCAGTTGTATGATTGCCGCGAGTCTGAGTTTCTATCTCGTAGATTTCCTCCATATCTTCGGTCCATGTTCCTTCGATGAGTGCGTGATTTTTAGCAGTCTTCCAGTCGTTGACGTAGTGGATATTCTCTTTTTTGTCGTAGTAGAAAGGGCGGCCGGTGACGTCGGCGCGGTTTTTGGTAGCGGTGGCGTTGCTGGCGTTTCCGGCGGCCCGGTTACGGTAGACGGTGGAGCGCTGGATTTCGAGTTCGCCTTCGTTTCGGGCTTTGGCGTAGTCGGCGTTGATCTTGGCTTCGCGGGCTTTGGCTTCCTGTTCGCTGATCTTGCCGGCCTGGAGGAGGAGGTTGAGCTGGTGGAGCTGCTGTTCGCGGCGGTCTTTGGCGGCGGCCAGATCGGCTTTTGCTTTTTCGGCGCGGTCTTTGGCGGCCTGGACTTCGAGCTGGAGGTTCCACTGGCGGTCGGAGTCCTTGAGTTTGTCGATCTTGTCTTTGAGGGCTTCGTAGTTGGCTTTGTTCTTTTCGCGGAGCTGGGTCAGGCGCTGTATGCGGGCATCTTCGGCGGCTGTCAGTCTGGGGCCGGCGTACATGTCGGGGGCTCCTTTGGTGGTGTAGTGGAGGTTGAGCATGGCCGAGAGGCCGTCTCCGAATGCGGAGAGGGCTCCGCCGGCGACGCGGCGCCAGCGGTCGGTCTTGGATTCTTCGGAGTCTCTGAGGGCTTGGTCGGCCGCAATGGAGTTGCGCCGGATTTCTTCGGAGGAGTCTTTAACGTAGGGGGCGTAGGCTCCGTAGCGGTCGTCGGGCTTCTCTTTGGGGAAGTATCGGGTGGCGTCGATCCCGGGGAGTTTGGCGGGGGTCATGGGGGCGGGTGGTACACGAGCTTCGCTCGTGTCGCCCGACAAAACCTCGGGGGTCGGGGGTTCGGACGCGGGGTCTGGGACGGGG
>JAAVBM010000043.1 GCA_014803505.1 bacterium
TCCTTCTCTCAGGCACTTAGGGGCTGTTGCAGAAAATATTGCCAAAAATCCTATAATTACAAGAAAAGCTACAATAATCATTAATGATTTATCCGGAGCAGCCAATATTGTATCAGAATCTTTTTTTCTGATTTTTTTATTTTCGGATCTTTCTTCTGCTTGTCTTTTAGGTGATCTATACTCGCGATAAGACATATTCTCTGAATACCTCTCCTCTGTGTTCATAGCTTGTGAACATATCAAAACTTGCACATGCCGGTGATAACAATATTACCTCAGGATTTAATTTTATACCTCTGTCTATAGCACTTTCCATAGTTGATTCTTTAATTATATTTGTAAAGCCGTTTTTAATAAGGTTTTCTTCAAATCTTTCAGTTGCTTCACCTATTAAAATAACAGTTTTAATATGTTTTTTAACAGCTTCACAAAATTCTGTTAAATCTGTGTTTTTATCTCTTCCGCCGGCAATAAGTGTTACATCGGTATTATTGAAAGAATTTATTGCAACGATTGATGCCTCTGGGTTTGTAGCTTTTGAATCGTTGTAAAAAGTTATACCGTTAAGTGTTCTAATTTTTTCCAATCTGTGTGGAGGAGCTTTAAATTCCATAATGGCATTTCTTATTGTATTATTATCCATTAGAACTAATTTAGCGCAAATTATTGCACACATAATATTTTGATAATTATGTTCTCCGATAATCGGGCAATCTTCAAGTTTAATTATTTTTTCTTTATAATCATCATATTTATAGATAATTTCATTGTTTTCTATATAGCAAGAATTGTTGGTGATATTATCTCCAAATAAAAATGGTGTAACAACTCCTCTTACTGATTTTGAAAATTCTAATAATTTTTCATCTTTAGCATTAAGTATAGTTGCATAACTTGGAGTTTGAGCGCCTCTAAATACTCTGGCCTTTGCATTGAAATAGTTTTCCAAACCACCATGCCAGTCAATGTGGTCAGGTGTAAAATTAGTCCATATAGCAATAAAAGGGCACAATGTCGGACTCATTTCAAGCTGATAAGAACTTGCTTCGCATACAAAGTAATCAAGTTCTTCGTCCGCAAAATCAGAAGGTGGCTGTCCAATATTTCCGCAAGCTTTTACTTTATATTTTTTGCTCAATATATGTTCAATAAGAGCTGTAGTTGTTGTTTTTCCGTTTGTTCCAGTGATTATAATAAAAGGAGTTGCAGATTCTCCATATGTAAGCTCCAATTCTGAAATTACTGGAATCTGTTTTTCTCTTAATTTTGTAATAATTTCGCTGTGAGGAGGTATTCCTGGACTTGTAACTGCAATTTTTGCGTTATTAATAAATTCGTCACTGTGTCCGTTGTATTCAACGTGTATTCCTAAGGCTTCAAGTTCTTTTACTTGAGGAAGTTTATCTTCTGTTATATTTTTTCCTTCAGTTAAATAAACATCGGCACCACGCTTTTTTGCTAACTTTGCTGCAGCAATTCCACTTTTAGAAAGTCCAAGAACAAGTACTTTTTTGTTTCTTAATTCAGAATTTTCTTTTATGTATTCTCTGTCATCTTTAATATATTGATCTATTAGTTTATCATCTTTTTTAAACATATTTTCAATAAAATCGAACAATCCCATTAAATAATTCCTTTACTAAATAATATAAATAGAATAACTGCTAACGCTGATAGTAAGAATGATATTAATGAAAATACAATTACAACTTTCTTTTCATTCCATCCTAAAAGTTCAAAATGGTGATGAATCGGAGCCATTTTAAAAACTCTTTTGCCAGTAGTTTTAAAGCTGGTAACTTGAATAATAACGGATAAAGTTTCCATAACAAAAACTCCGCCGATAAATATCAATAGAAATTCAAATTTTCCAAGAACAGCAAGGGTTCCAAGTAGTCCGCCTATAGCAAGAGAACCTGTATCTCCCATAAATACTTCAGCTTTAGGTTTATTAAATTTCAAAAATCCAAGCAACGCTCCTGCAACAGTTGCCGCAATTATAGCTAATTCAACTTCACCTTTAAACAAAGCGATAGCTGCACAAGCAATAAATGCAGGCACTCCGCACCCTGCTGCAAGTCCATCAAGTCCATCAGTTAAATTATAAGCGTTTGATGCTCCGGTAATAATGAATACCGCAAAGAACGGATAAAACCATCTTAAATCTAATACTATGTTTCCTATTTCAAAATTGCTGGCGATTGGATTTGTTATAACAAGAAATAATGTTGGTAAAAGCGCAATTGCTATTTGTCTGAAAAGTTTTCCTCTTGCAGTTAAACCATCATTGCCTTTACCTTTAATTTTGATATAATCATCTTGAAATCCTGCAAAAGTGTAAAAAGCGAGAGTTATTATTGTTATGAGAGCAGTAGTTGTCATTTTCTGCGCCAGTGATAAGGCTGTAACGGAAGCCATAATGATTGCGGCAATAATAAACACTCCTCCGGTTGTTGGAGTACCTTGTTTTTTTGCGTGATTTTCAGGAGCCACGTCTTTTATATATTGCCCAATCATTCGCTTTTTTAGCATATCTATATAAGGTACACCAAAAAGCATACATAAAATCATTCCAAGCAAGAATGCTATTGTAACCATTATCATTTTTATATCCCTCTTTTTATATTTTCTAAAATCTCTTCAAATTTCATAGATCTTGAAGCTTTTAAGAATATTGTATAACTGTTGTCTAAATTAGCAAGAATGTAACGAGCCGTATCTGAATTGTTATCAAAATTCTTAACTTCAAAACCCTTTAAAGAAAGCTCTTCACCGATATGTTTTGCAAGATTTCCTATGGTAATATATTTAACGTTTTGGTTTGTATTTATATTTGCCAAATATTTTCCGACTTCACGATGATATTCTATTTCATTTTCTCCGAGTTCACCCATATTACCAAGTATAACAACAGGATTTTTATATAATTCAACGAATGTTTTAACTGACGCTTTCATTGAATCAGGATTTGCATTGTAACTATCATTTATAAATTTTAATCCATTTATATTTTCAACTTCCCAACGTTTTTCGATAGGTCTGTATGAAATTAGTCCCTTGCATATTTCTTCATAACTCATTCCTGTTTGTATACCAAGATTTATTGCCGCAAGCGCATTTTCTATGTTGTAATCACCTTCAACATTGAGTTCGTAGGTATTTCCTTTGTATGAAAATTTTGAATACGACGGAGCTTTTTCGAGGATTGTTACATCGTTTATCGAATAATATTCTTTTTGTCCATCAAAATTTACATGTTTTTTTATGATATCTTGATTGTTAGCAATAAAAACACCGTTTTGATTTAGTCCTGTGGTAATTTCGCATTTTGCGATTGCAATATTGTCGAGGCTGCCCAGTCTTCCTATATGAGCAGAACCAGAGTTTGTTATAACTGCATAATCCGGCTGTAAGTGTTTTGATATAAGTTCAATTTCACCTAAACCTCGCATACCCATTTCAACAATTAGGACTTCTGTATCCGAAGCCATGCTAAATACCGTTTGACAGAAACCTATTTCATTATTGTGATTTGAAAAAGTCTTATGGGTTTTAAATTTTTGACTTAAAACAGAGTAAACAAGTTCTTTAGTGGTGGTTTTTCCTGAACTTCCGGTAATCCCAACAACTCTAAGTCCTTTTTGCTGTTTTAAATAATATTGAGCCAGTTTAAGGTAGGCTTCAAGAGTGTTTTCCACTTTTAATACAAGCTTTGCTCTTTCAGTTATTTTGTTTCCGGTCGTGAAGTAAGCGAAAATATTATCATTATCAATAAAATTTTCGCCATTAAAATTAGCACCTTTTAATGGTAAATAAATATCAGAAGACTCTATTTTCCTTGTATCGGTAGAAATCTGAAATTTCTGCTCTTCTCCCACTTCATCTTTTAATACAACAGCTCCGGTAGCTTTTACTAAATCTTGTTTAAACATCATAAATTAATAATACTGCAAACAGTAAAACCTGAACAATAAAGTTAATAAATATTAAAACTACTTGACAACCTACTGTGCCTGGTAGATAATGACTATACGTGATTACTCGGGTCAATCGTTTATAAAACCCCATAAAGGTTACGACACCCCAATTGAAAGGAAATGAAAATGTACGCAATCGTAGAAACAGGCGGAAAACAATATCAAGTAGAAGAAGGTCGCTACGTTGATGTTGAATTATTAGAAGGCGAAAAAGATGCTAAAATCGTTTTCGACAAAATCGTTATGATCGTAAACGGTAAAAAATCTAAAGTTGGACAACCTTATGTTTCAGGTGCTTCAGCTGAAGGTAAAATTGTTTTACATGACAAGTCTAAAAAAGTTATTGTTTACAAACAAAGACCTAAAAAAGGTTACAGAAAAAAACAAGGTCACAGACAAGGTTTTACAAGAGTTATGATTTCAAAAATCAGAACTTCTGCTAAAAAGTCTGCAGCCGAAGAAACAGCTGCTGAATAAGTAGCCTAATTCGTATAAAGTACAAGTAGTAAAAAGGAGAAAATGAAAAATGGCACATAAGAAAGGTATGGGATCCACCCGTAACGGCCGCGACTCCGAAGCGAAGCGTTTAGGCGTTAAAAAATTCGGCGGAGAAGTTGTTAAAGCTGGTAATATCCTTGTTAGACAAAGAGGAACTAAAATCCATCCTGGTAATAATGTTGGTATCGGTTCTGATGATACATTATTCGCTTTAATCGATGGTACTGTTAAGTTTGAACCTCACAGACGTGATAGAAAACAAGTTAGTGTTTACGCTGTATAGTCAGATTTAATCAAATAACTGAAGAGCCCGAACTTAGGTTCCGGCTCTTTTTTATGCTTCACATAATGCTGGTTCATCATAAAATTTATCAGGAATATAGTCATTGTTTGAAATGAAATCAGTGTTTTCGCTAAATTTTTGATATACGAATTGAACATTCTCAAATTTAGTCTGAAGTTCTGCAGGAACAACGTTTCGTTCAACGGTTACCCCATATCCAGAAACATCAGAGTTGCCATATCCCATTAAGCCAACTTTTTGTTCTTTTGTATCTATATTATTGGTAGAGGTAATTCTATCTGTTTTTGTCAGACGATTTATCATACCATTAAAATCTACACTGCTCATAATGTTCTCCTTATTTTTGCTCTCTATAATTTAATAAAGTATTTTAAGAAGTCATAATTTCAGTGTTTGATTTTATTGTAACATTTCTTAATTTGATAAGAGTTCGTAAAGAGTACTTGATTCTTGAATACTTACATTTCCTGACGGAACTTTAAGTACTTTAGCTTTAACTGAACGATTTGCATATTCAATTGTTATAATATCGTTTTCTTTGATTTGTTTGGCAGGTTTAGCAGGTTGTCCATTGATAAGAACTCTTCCCATATCTGAAACTTCATTTGCAACCGTTCTGCGTTTTATCAGTCTTGAAACTTTTAAAAATTTATCTAATCTCATAGTATACTTATTCTATCACATATTTAAATTTTGTGTTATAATACTGTCTAAGGGAGATGTTATTTTATTATGAAAAAGATTTTATCATTATTATTTGGTTTGATTTTTTGTTGTTTAAGTTCTACAGCTGCGAGTGCGGCTACAGAAGCTATAAAGTTTATTCAGGTCGCAGATGCTCACTTGTCGGTTGATTCAGAGTATTCTCAGAAGGTGTTGAGAAGTGCAGTAGAAGATATAAATAAACAGCAAAATATTTCATTTGTTGTATTTACAGGTGATAATATCGGCAATCCTACTCCCGAAAATCTAAGAGCTTTTGTTAAAATAGTAAGTAAATTAAAAGTTCCATATTATGTAGCATTAGGAAATCATGATGTTTATAAATCTAAAGAGCTTTCAAAAGTTAGATATTATGAAATTCTTAGAGAACGTAATTTGTTATATCCGCAAAGATCTTCAAATTATGAATTTAAAAAACGTAACTTTGTTTTCTTAATTGTTGATGGAGCAAAAGAAGTTATTCCTGGTTCAGTTGGCTATTATAGACAAGATACTTTAGATTGGGTTGATAAAGTTCTTGCCCAGAATGAAAAAAAATCTGTTATTATATTCCAACATTTTCCTATTGTTTATCCAGATGGTTCAGAGAGCAGTGTAAGATCTCATAAAACTTATCGAGTAGATGAATATGAAGATGTTTTAAATGAACATAATAATGTTTTGGCTGTAGTATCTGGACATTTTCATTTAAATGGTGAAACAATGAAAAACGGAGTTTATCACATAGCCTCTCCTTCACTAATTGGTTTACCTCAAGCGTATAAAATTATTGACATAATTACGACTAAGGATTTCTCTCCTATAATTTATACTCAACTTCGTGAATTTGAAGTTAAGGATTAGTTGTTGGGCTTTTTTTGAAGAGTCCTTTTATGCTGTTTAAGATATTTTTTCTAAAGATAAATGCACCTGCAGCAATAACTATTCCTCCAAGGATTTTTAACACTTTTGGAAATTTATGTTTTTCTGGAGCTTTTGCTTTTTTAGAACCTTGGTAGATGTCGTATTCCATTTGACGATATTGTTTTTCTCCTTCTTTAAATGAATAGACAGTAACTCGCGGTAATCTGTCCGGAGGGTTAAGCACTCCAATTGTATATGGTTGTCCATAATGCATATGACTATTTGTGGAATTTTCTGTTTGTAACTTATCTACCATTATATTAATTAAAACAAATTTTTGTTTAAAATTGCATTATTCTAAAACAGATTGTAAATAAATATTACCTATTAGTGGAATAGAAAGATTTTTTAACTTGATTTTTTTTCTTGTTTTGTATATAGTTGAATCAAAGCCGCAGACAATTAGCGGATTGGCAATATAAATAGCAAGTATTTCTTGTTATGTTTGCACAAATCCTTAATATCCCAGCTAATCGAGGTTACACGAAAGTAAATAGCATTTATAGACTTATGTGTAAGATTTTGCGGTAAAATTGAAAAAGCAAGATCTTTTTCAGTTTTATTAGGTCGATAAATACAATTAACGATTATTTATATAATCGTCGCAGAAATCAAAGGAGCAAAAATGGCAACAAAAGCATTTAAATCACAAAAAATAGATGAGATTAAAGCGAAAATTGAAAAAGCTCAAGTTGCAGTTATTACAGAGTACAAAGGTTTGTCTGTTGAAGATATCACAAAATTAAGACGTGAAATTCAAAAAGACGGCGGTGACTACATGGTTACCAAAAACACTTTGGCTAAAATTGCTGTTAAAGGAACTGATTTTGAAGTTTTAACTGAAAAATTAACTGGTCCTGTAGCTTTAGCTTTTGGTTTTGAAGATCCTGTTAGCCCTGCGAAAGCTGTTACTAAATTTATCAAAGAATCTAAAAAAGGCGTAATTTTAGGTGCTGTTTTAGATGGTAAATTGTTATCTGTTGAAGAAACAAAAGCATTAGCTGCTCTTCCTTCAAAAGAAGAACTTTATGCAAAAATGCTTGGTTCTATCAACTCACCGGCTTCAGGTATCGCAAATTCTATCAATGCTGTGCTATCTCAACTTACAAGAGCTATGGCAGCAGTCAGAGATCAAAAAGCTGCTTAATTGTTTGGCAGCAATCTTATTCAAGCCTTTGTGCTTGACAATGTATTAGTAAAAACTCAAAAATAAAATAAAAGGAGAAAAAAATGAGTATCGAATCAATTTTAGAATCAATTGAAAAATTAACTTTATTAGAAGCAGCTGAATTAGTTAAAGCTATGGAAGAAAAATTCGGCGTATCTGCAGCAGCTCCTGTAGCTGTAGCAGCAGCTCCTGCAGCAGCAGCTCCAGCTGAAGATGCTGATGCTGAAGTTTCAGTTATCTTAGCTTCTGTTCCAGCTGATAAGAAAATCGCTGTATTAAAAGAAGTTAGAACTTTAACAGGTTTAGGCTTAAAAGAAGCTAAAGACTTAGTTGAAGCAGCTCCAAAACCAGTTAAAGAAAATATCAAAAAAGAAGAAGCAGCTGAAATTAAGAAAACTCTTGAAGCAGCTGGTGCTGTTATCGAAATCAAATAGTTTGATTTTAGA
>JAAVBM010000044.1 GCA_014803505.1 bacterium
CGCTTGGCGTGGGAGCCGTGGAGGTATACGGAGTCAGCGGAATGACCGGAGTAGTGGTTGAGGGCGGAAAGATAATTGTAACGGCAGCCGGAACCCATCTGATAGGAGAAGGCTTAGAAGAACTAGGTATGGAAAGAAGCACGGTTATGCTTTTGGAGATAGGGATATCCGTAGCGATATATGGCTCGCTGAACAAGATTCAGTCGGCAGTTGAGAATTCGCAGCATGTTATGGTGGAAGTTGGTAGTGAGGGTGGCTTAAAGTCTAATTATAAATTATTAAATACTTCAAGTGCAGATGATGTAAATACAATTTTTAAAGAAACAATGGGATACGAAGTACCGTATAAACCAGGAACAACAGTATCGGAAATTCAGCTAACAGAAAGTACAACATTTGTCAGGGTTTATGATAAAACGAATTCAAGAATGCAAGGTGGATGGGTTATGAAAGCAGAAGATGTTGCAGGATTAACCCCTCAAGAAATTCAAAACAAATTTGCGTTACCTACTACACCTAAATATATTTGCGATGTAAATTTGGAGGCGGGTACGAAATTAAGAACTGGAGAAGCAAATAGGTTGTTTGGATTTGAAGGTGGTGGACAGCAGTATGATTTAATCATAAATGGTAAAAATGTTGGAGTATTCGAAAACGAAAGGATTATAGGGCAATGATTACAATTGATAATAATAAAATAATTATGAGTGATAGAACCATAGAGTTTAACGAAAAAATAATTGAAGCAGTAGATATTGATAACAAGCTAATAGTTGTATTTGAAACAAATAAGGATGATGGATTTGATAATGTATATTGTTATGAATATGATAAAACTGAGTTATGGAGGATACAACCTGTTCCGAAAGAAATTGGTGGAACTGCAAGAACACCATATGTTGGCGTTGATAAGGAAAATGGTTCGTGTCAAGTTGTTGATTTTTTTGGAAGAAGATTTAAATTAAATACTTCATCTGGAGAGATTTTATCAAAAGATATTGTAAAATAATATTTGGTGTTAGTTTAAAAATGGGGTTACTTTTCACTGACAATGTCAGTTAGTTAAGGAGGAGTTTATTGATTTCTGTAATCGGGATGATATGAGGGATATAAGCTCAACATTAGACTCTGTTCAGCGCATCTAGGTAAGGATGGGCTGTTTTCCATACATGTGAAACAGTCGGATAGCCTTCCACCTCAAAATGAGTTATACTATCAGTGTTGTGTTGGACAGATTTATGCAAATCGATATGTAAAGCTGACCGAAACATATGCTGGCGGGCATATTTCCGGTCAGGCCTGATAGGAAGGGTATTCTTTTCTATCAGGACGACATGGAGCCCCCGTGACGCAGGGAATCTGTTGGAAATGGGAAATTTTACAGGAAATCATGAAAATCCACCAGTATCTGCTTGACCGTTTTTACCGCTTGTTCATTGAAGTGTCAAGCAGGGCACTGGTATATGCGGAAGGATACTACAAGATAGAGGATGACCGTAACAGGGGAGAGATCGCGCAGGAGAGTCTGGAGGAGCAGATCCAGATGCTTGCTGAAAACCAGGGGGAGTTTGAGAGTATAGCATCAGACCTTGGGACGGCCATTTCAAGCATAAGCAATATAATAGGGCTTGCAGCACCATCAACACAAAACGTATGCGATGGCTTCCGGAGCACCGGTGAGGTGGCCAATAATTTCATGGATGAAGTCGGAACCTATGAGTTTGCGCATGCGGCGAATGATTTTGCCATAATGGAAGGAATGATGGACAGCATAGAAAGCCTGATAAGGGAGTACAGCGGCAAAGCACCGGCAGAAGTGGAAAAATATCAGGCAGGAAGCATCTTTACCAGTGAAGAAGTAATTGCGCTGATGGAGATAGAGCAGGTGCAGACAGCATGGTTTGCAGAGAACGGAGAAGACCTGAGGAAAGCAGCAGAGGCATACCAGAACCGCATCAATGCAGCGCTTAGAGAAGAAGCAGGAAGACAGAGACTTATAAAAGGCGTGATGATAGCAGCGGCAGCAGTTGTGTCAGCAGTGGTTATAGTGGGAAGCGGAGGAAGCGCGACCCCGGCAGTGGCGGCACTGTGGAATGCGGGTGTGGTTACACTGGCAGGCACGTCAGCCATATACGGCGTATCGGAGGCAAGCGAGGGACTGGATGACATCAGGCTGGGACAGGCCGGTGACTGTGTGACGGTGGCAAGAAATCCGGTGAGAGATGCACTGCCTGAGGACATGCAGAATATTTATTACATAGCAGGAGAAGGAAGTACGATAGCCCTTGCCTTATGTACGCTTGGCGTGGGAGCCGTGGAGGTATACGGAGTCAGCGGAATGACCGGAGTAGTGGTTGAGGGCGGAAAGATAATTGTTACGGCAGCCGGAACCCATCTGATAGGAGAAGGCTTAGAAGAACTTGGTATGGAAAGAAGCACGGTTATGCTTTTGGAGATAGGGATATCCGTAGCGATATATGGCTCGCTGAATAAGATGCAGTCGGCAGTTGAGAATCAACAGCATGTTATGGTGGAAGTTGGTAGTGAGGGTGGTACAGGTGCTTTAGATATACGAAATATCAATGGTCAAAGAACTAGTAGGTATAGGCAATTAACAGATGATGAAATATCACAGTTATTAGATGATATTGAGGCATTAGAAGCAGATTCGTCTATCTTTAGATTTAATGAAGGTAATCAGACTGGTTTTTTAGATAGTGAAGGAATCATTAATGTTCGTGGAGATGTACTTCCAGATTTAAATTCAAGTCATCCAAGAGATTTAATGAGTCCGAGAGCAGTGTTAGCACATGAATACTATGGACACAAGCATTTTGATGATGTTTTTGGTGTTAGAAATCCTTTGCCGGGTTCGTGGAATGATGAATTTAGAGCCAGTTATTATGCAGCATTAAATGCTCCTAATCTTAGCGACAAGGACAGAATGTATTTAATGTTAGATGCTTTAGAACGTGCAAAAGAAGCAGGAGTAAATATTAAAATAACAGATGAAATAAGGAGAATTTTATATGGATATTAAAAAAAATTCTGAGGATGAAAAGGCAGTATTATATATAGCAGCTGATGAATATCAAGCCAATGGTGTAATAAAGCAAATTTGTCCACGATGTGGTGGGAAATTGCGGTATATCGGAAATAGGTCATCTTATCGTATATATTGCGAAAATGAATGTGGAATTATATTTAATGTTAGAGGTATTTAAAATGATTTAGCAACAATTACGAACCCAAAATACCCATGTTACAATGGCACTCAGCAGAGCAATATTGCTACTGTTGTTGCTGGCGTGGATTTAAGAACAGGAGATGTATATGTAGGGGTAAGAGATAGTAAAATTTATAAGGGCAATGCTATATGCGCAGAAGACATTGTATATAGAGGATTGGGGAAGTCGTTTTCCGATAATTATGAATGAGTTATATCAGGGAAAAGTAAAGCGGAAAGATGTAGTTAAAGCGATAGAGGAATTAAATATAATTAAGAGAGAGTTACAGGCATTCGACCCTGATAATGTAGTATGGGATATAGATGATTTATCAAAACAACCACCATGGGGCAGTAATATTAGTAAAGATATTACAGATTTATCGAATTATTTCGTGACAAGTGATGGAAATGATTTTTTAACTGTCTTCTTTCATGCATTAGAAAAAGCAAAAGAATTAAGTGCTGATATAGAAATCAAATCCATGTGAAACGGATTTAATAACCGAAAATATACTATAGATTGTAACTTACCCGTTCACTAACGTAACATACTATCTAAAAAAGACAGCTTATCACATGTTTATTGTGATAGGCTGTTTTTTATGCTACTTTATTTAAGAAAATGCGGCAGTGGAAGGAAGCCTGTTTCGTATTATGGGGAGATAGGAAAAGAAAGGTGACAAAAGTATGAAATCGGTTATAAAGGCAGAGGGATTGAAAAAATATTTTGGAGATGTAAAGGCGGTGGATGATATCAGCTTTCAGGTGGAGAAGGGAGAGCTGTTTGGATTTTTGGGAATTAACGGCGCCGGTAAGTCCACTACCATCAACATGCTTTGTACGCTTTATCCGCCTACAGACGGAAGCGTAGAAATCTGTGGTTTTAAGGCCGGAAGGGCGGACGAGGAGATTAGGAAACGCATTGGCGTGGTTTATCAGAATAATTGTCTGGATGATAAGCTGACAGTAAAGGAAAATCTATTTGTCAGGGGTGCGCTTTATGAGAAGGACCGCAAAAAGCTTACGGATAATATTGAAAGGATATGCGGCATATTGGATTTACAGGATGTGTACAATAGGAGACTGGCAAAGCTCTCAGGTGGGCAGAAAAGGCGCTGTGAAATTGCAAGGGCTTTGGTCAATGCACCCGAGATTATGTTTTTGGATGAGCCGACGACAGGGCTTGACCCGGCAACAAGGAAAAACGTGTGGGAGTGTCTGGAGAAGCTGCGCCGGGAAGAAAATATGACGATTTTTCTGACTATTCATTATATGGAAGAGGCGGCAAGGGCATCTCATATCGCCATAATGGATGCCGGGCATTTAAAAGAATACGGAACTCCGTTCTCACTGAAGGAAACCTATGCAAGAGATAAGCTTAGGCTGTATCCGGCTTCAGAGGCTATAGAAAGGCAGCTTAAGGAGATGCGGACAGATTATGAGAAAAAAGAAGATTATTTTGAGATACCTGTTCCGGAAAGTCTGGCGGCGCTTAATATTCTGCAGGCAGTGGAGGGAATGATAGATGGTTTTGAAATGCTGCAAGGCTCTATGGATGACGTATTTTTAAATGTCACAGGGAAAAAATTAGAGAACAAATAAAAAGTGTGTAAAGGTTGTGTCTGGCTATCCAGACTTGCAGACTGAGAGAGGAGTATGGTTAATAAAGATGAGGGAAATATATTATTTAATAAAAAGAAATATTCTGCTTTATATAAGAGATTATGTGTCGGTATTCTTTTCTGTGCTGTCCATGTTGATCGTATTGACCCTTATGGTCATTTTTCTGGGAAATATGAACAGTGAGAACGTTGTGAATGCGCTGGCACAGTACGGAGGTGTGCGTGATACTGCCGCAGATGAGAAAAATGCAGCATACCTGATACAGATGTGGACACTTGCGGGAATACTGATAGTAAATACCGTCACGATCACCATGACCGTCATGGGAACGATGGTTCGGGATGAAGAAAAAAACAGACTGGCAAGTTTTTATATGACGCCGGTAAAACGCATCAGTATAGCGCTTGGTTATATCATTTCCTCTTGGATTGCCGGAATTGGGATGTGCGTATTGACCCTTATTCTGGGTGAAATTTACATGGCGTTGTGCGGACATCCGCTGCTTACTGCTGCAGAATGTCTTAAATTATTGGGAATGATCGTACTTAATACTTTTGTATATGCTTCCATCGCATATTTAATGGCTATCTTTATCCATAGTGAAGGCGCATGGAGCAGCGTTATGACTATTGTAGGAACACTTGTGGGTTTTGTTGGTGCAATTTACCTGCCTATGTCCATGCTGCCGGAGGGGGTTGGCAGAGTGTTGAAATGCCTTCATGTGCTTCACGGGGCGGCAATGATGCGGATGGTCTGCACAAGAAATGCCATTGACCAGACCTTTGCCGGGATGCCGGAAACTGCAGAAGATATCTTTCGGGAGCAGATGGGGGTATCTATTTTTATGGGTGACAGGGAAATATCCCTGAATTATCAGATTATTTTCCTTGTAATATATGCTATAATAGCTATTATGATGTCTGCTTGGATTAGCAAAGGGCGGAAACTGCGAGACCGTTAAGATTCACAGCACTTGGAGGATTTATGAAAATTACGATTATGGACCGGGCAGATGGAGAAGACGATGAAATAATCATCCGCTGTCGGAATATTGATAAGCAGTTATTGAATCTGATTTATGCTATAAAGGCAGGACAGGAAAAGATACTGGCTCTGCGTGGGAGTGAGTATGTGCAGGTGACGACTGAGGACATTTACTATTTTGAAGCAGTGGACAACAGGGTCTTCCTTATCTGGACAAAGAAGTCTATGAAGTGAAGCATAAGCTTTATGAACTGGAAGAACTGTTTTGCGGAACGGATTTTTTCCGCGCTTCCAAATCATACATTGTCAACCTGAAGAAGGTAAAGAGCATAAGACCTGCGTTTAACGGACGGTTTGAGGCGCATATGAAGAATGGGGAAAAGGTTATGATTTCAAGGCAGTATGTCCCCGTATTAAAAGAAAAGCTGGGATTATAGAAAGGGGGAGAATGTGTTGAAAAAATTGGAGACTTTGTTGTTTACCTATGTCTGCGTGACGGCATGTGTGGTTTTTGCTACTGCCGTATATATTACCATATTCTGGCCGCAGGCAACGTTTGGAGTGGAAATTATATGGCAGATATTGTCAGTTTCTTTTTTGACCAGTTTAGGAGTGTGCTTCTATCCGAAAAAGGAGGTCAGTTCAAAAGCAGCATTAGTCAGCAATATTTTATATTATATTTATGTCAATACAGTGGTTTTGGGATGCGGAATCTGGTTTGGATGGTTTTATGCAGATAATCTGCCAATGGTGCTGGGGATGCTTATTTTAATAGCGTTAGTTTTCATTCTGGTATCTGTTATTATATGGAACAGAGCAAAAAGAATGGCAATCCTTATGAATGAACGGCTTAAAGGGTATCAGCAAAAGGAGGCACCTGACTCTCCATTGTAGTGATACTGTGTTATTTTGTCTGGCCTCTCAACAACTCATTTTCTGCCCTGAGCTGTCTGATAATATCTTCCTGCTTGGCAAGCGCACCGTCTTTCATGGCAAGAGCTTCATCTTTCTTTAAAAGAGCTTCTTTCTGTTCGGCAATAATGCGTTGGAAGCATTGCATATCCAGATGATACTCCTCTATTTCTAGGCACATTTTGCGTACCTGCGCATCTGAACACATTTGGAATATTGATTTGGTCGCTTCGCTCAAATACTCACTGTTACCTGCAATCATCTTAATCTCCTCCCACGTCTTTGCCTTAAAGAGGGCTGCCCACTTGTCTATGTGATATTTCCTATCCTCTTCGGTTGCCAAGTCTATTTTAGATAAGTTTACCACACTC
>JAAVBM010000045.1 GCA_014803505.1 bacterium
TCTTCAATGTTATTCATTGGTCTTTGTTTTAGGGTCACAAGATCTTTGATTAACCCTGAAGGATCAATATTTGCGAACATTGAAAAGTCATTTGTATCAAATAATTTTTGTGAAACTGTATATTCAAAAATAGAGGCAATTAAATCTCTGAAAAATGAATATGGAGAATATTTCATATCATCATGACAAGTAATAGGTATAACATTTTGATAGATACCCATTTCGTCAACAGCAGAGAGAAGTTTCAATGTATAAGGTTGATACATGTTAGAAGCTTTTATTGCCAGAATGCCTTTTGGAACTTGTTGTAAAACTTGCACAACGCTATCAAGAGTATGAATATTGTCTACTGAATAAAATGCGCAATTTATTTCGTCAAAGTCAATAAGTTCTATGTTGTATAGCTCATCATCTGTAACCATATGTTCGTCGTCAAGAGTTTCTTTAGTTATTTTTTCTTGATCAATGAGCGCGTTTTGTACAAATTGTGGTATTTCGATATCTGATTCAATTTGTTCTGGTTCTTGTTGTAAAAAGTCTTTTATTTTTATGAATTCTTTTAGGTCAATTTCATAAAACTGTTTCATTTTTCCGTTAACAAGTACAGAATTAAGAGATTCCAGTTTGTATCGTTCGTTGTAGTATTCGTAAAAATCTTCATCTGTAATAACTTGAACGGATTCTAATGCTTTTAAATTTTTATCGGTATTTTGGTAAACCATGTTGGCTTGAAATCCTGATGTAACATCATACGGGTCAGAATCGGCAGTTTTTTTCAAGATTGTAAAATTACATTTCAAAGCAACTGATTTTTTATCTAAAAGCTTAACATTTAATTTGGTAAACATATTCATAAGTTCAATAGTAGCCATAATTGCAGAATTTGCAGAAGCTGAAATGGTGTATACGTTATTGAATCTTATAAGATAAGTTCCATCTTTCATTATTTGTCTTCTTACATTCAAGGATGACAAATAATTCAGAATCATATTATCAAGATTTGTTTTGAATTTGGTAAATAGTTGGTTTGAACCTAATTTGGCTTTAACAATATCACTGTTTGGAAATTCTATTTTGAGAAGAGCGAAGGTATCAGTGCTGGATTCACCTTGAATTGCTGAAATTTCGTTTGAATATCCGCATTTTATACATTTTGAATTTTTCGTTAAATTTATTTTGCCGCATTTTGCACATTTTACAACAAGAATTTCACCGCATTTTCTGCAAGTGTTTTTAGTATTAACAGTACGGCAAACAGGGCAGACAATTTTGAGTACCTTCTTACAATTTGGGCACACCATAGCGCTTTTATCAATTTCTGCTCCGCATTTAGGACATTCCATAAAGAAAATTATATCATACGTCTAAGTTTTTAAACTAATTCAAACAGATGATATTCAAACAAATAGCCTTAAAAGTTCTTCATATTATATGAAAAAGTAGCAAATATTTTGTTTCACTAATTTTAAAAATTCGGATGTATAATAATCGGAAATAAAAAATGACAACAAATAATACTCAAACTTCATTAACGACAAATTCGTCTATGGTCAGAAATACTCTAACTCAGCAATTATTAGATGAAAAAAAGAAAGTATATAGACGTCAAGGTTTGATAGGTAAAGGTATTGATAAAACAAAAGTGCTTATCAATGTTGGCAGAAATAATAAAAGTGTTCAGGCTAAAATTGATGAATTTAATAAAGGTAATATTGATTATGCATCCGTAGATAAATATATTAAAGATTATAAATACGGGCAACGAGATGCTTCAGAATTTGTATTGGATAGTATAACAGGATTATCTGCTTTTGGTGCATATTCATCGTCAAGAAAATTGGCAACTTTAGTCAGACCGTTTTTGAGTGAAAAAATGGCATCTCAGGTTAGTAAATTTTCTAAACCTTTGGGTATCGGACTTGGAATAATGACAGGTTTATCTACAAAACCTTCATTGCGCTTTATGGATAGGATTTATTTAAAACGTAATGAGAAAAAGGATAATAAAACTTTCTGGAAAGATACATTATCAGGTGCTATTGATGGCGCCATTGCTCCTGTTGCAGTACTAAAAGGAGCATTGCTTGGTGTTCCTTTATTGATTGGTGAAAATTCAATCCAACGATATTTATTTGTAAAAAGAGATGACGAAAAATCTTTTAATGATCTAATAGATAAACAAAAAGATAATTTAGGCTTAAAAGTTGCAGGTTATGGATTGGCGGCGTATAAAGGACGCAAACTGCATTCTTCATTGAACCGTTGGGAACAAGCTATTACTAAATCTATGGAGAATATCAAGGACTTGAAACCTCTAAC
The DNA here is from genome assembly GCA_014803505.1 of bacterium. Taxonomy (GTDB): domain Bacteria; phylum Cyanobacteriota; class Vampirovibrionia; order Gastranaerophilales; family Gastranaerophilaceae; genus Zag111. The sequence continues at coordinate 2,320 of JAAVBM010000045.1, forward strand.
AAAGGTAGATAGAGATTTATCTTTCAATGAATTGGCTCAAAAAGGAATGCTTCTACTTGATCCTAAATTGATGATGGATCTATTTATTTCAGGTAAATCTATAGATGAAAAAATGAAATTGCTTGAAGATAAAAATATTTTCTTACCTAAGTTTATTCAGACAATTCCTGAAAATATCTTAGGGATGTTTGGTGAAAATAATATAGAATTTATGGGGCTTAAAGTAGGTAATCTTAAAGATCTTTCAACTATTGTAACCAGATTTAAAAGTGATTGTCCTCAATCTCGTACGATTCAGGAGGCTCAAGAATTTATTTCCGAAACTTATGGGGATAAATATACAATTATCAATGATAAAGCTCTTGGTGTTGGTACTGTTGCAGAAACTTTCCTTGCTCGAGACAATGAAAGCGGCAAAAAAGTTGTTCTGAAGTTCTTAAAAAAAGGTATGTCTTTAGAAAAAATCGAAAAAGATAGAAAAGAACTTGTGGATTTGATTTCTAAAGATTCTGAGGCTACAGGTGAAAATCCTGAGTTTATTCTTAGAAAGATAAATTCGTTATATGATGATTGGTCAAAAGAAGTTAATTTGGCTGAAGAAATGGAATCAGCTCAAATATTGGGCAAAAACGCTAAACATTATAATGTCGTTAAGTCTATTGATGTTAAAGATAATATATATGTTATGGAAATGGCTCCTGGAGTTCAGTTTAATCAATTTATTGACCAGATGTTAAAAGAAGGTAAGAAGATTTCTCAGCAAGAAATGTTTTCTTTAATGCAGAATTATTTCCAAGTATTTTTTGAACAGTTACTTTCGGTACCAAAATCAGGTATAAAAGTTATGCATGCAGATCCTCATCCGGGTAATGTATTTATAAATCTTGCAGATAAGAAAAAGCCATTTACTTTTATTGATACAGGAAATGTTCTTAGATATTCTCCGGAAGAAGCTATTGAAAATACATTGAATCATTTGGATTATTTTATTGGAAATTCAAAAGGTATTGCACGTGCTCTACTTAGAAATGCAAATCTTCCTAGTGGTATGACAGAAAAACAATCACTTGAAATTGTTGAAAAAGGTTTGAATGAACAAGTTTATAATGGTCATACTAATCTTCTTGGGGAAAATCTCTTCAAGAGTATCAACGATATTGGGTTAAAGATAATGGAAGAAAATAAAATTATTCCAAATCAGAACAATACAAATTTATTGAAAGCTGAAATAACTTATCTTTCTAATTTGACTTGCCTAAAAGATATTTCTAAAATTATTGATAGAAATGCAGGTTCTTTAGACAAGGTAGAAGCTCAAGAACAATTGAAAATAATGTCAAAAGAAATTCAGGATTCAATAGTTAATTCAGCTATAAATAACAAAAATTTTACGATGAAGCAATTAAAAGATCGTGTTGACTTTATTAAAGACAATCCTGAAAGATTTTATTCTACTATTTTGTCATTTGTTAATGCTATGAAGTAAATAATTTTCCTAATATTCAGCTTTATGCTATTATAAATTTGGAAGGTGGATTTTATGAGTATTATCTCTGACGATAACGATTTTCAAGAACAATCTTTACAAAAGAAAAATCCTGTTGTTAAAGCAGAAGTAATTGAGTGTGATAAAAGTTTTGAAAATTGTATTCGTCCAAAGACATTTGATTCGTACATTGGTCAAAGTGCATTGAAGGATACTCTTAAAATTACAATAGAGGCTGCAAGAAGAAGAGAAAAACCTCTAGACCATTTGTTGTTCTATGGACCTCCTGGGTTAGGAAAAACTACACTTGCAGGCGTAATAGCGGAAGAAATGGGTGTAGATATCAAAATTACATCTGCTCCCGCTTTGGAACGTCCTCGTGATATTATTGGAATTTTAATGTCACTTGAAGGTGGCGAAATCTTGTTTATTGATGAAATTCATAGATTGAATAAAGTTGCTGAGGAAATTCTTTATCCTGCGATGGAAGATTTTTATCTTGATATGACGACAGGAAAAAGCCAAACAGTTAAAACTTTGAGAGTGCCGCTTCCTAAGTTTACTCTTATCGGAGCAACAACTAAAGCAGGAGAATTATCAGGACCTCTTCGTGATCGTTTTGGGATTATTCACAGATTAGAATTTTATACAGATGAAGAACTAGCCAAGGTTATTAAAAGAACCGCAGGTATTTTAGATATTGAAATAGATGAAAAAGGGGCTTTGGCAATAGCAAGACGTTCCAGAGGAACTCCTCGTATAGCTAACAGGCTTGTAAAACGTGTCAGTGATTATGCTATTGTTAAACATGATGGAAAGATTACTGAAGATGTTGCAAATAAATCTTTAGATATTTTGAAGATTGATGAGTTTGGTCTTGATACAACAGATAGAAGTTTATTAAGACTTATTATTGAAAAATATGATGGCGGGCCTGTTGGTATTGAAACTATAGCTGCTGCTATAGGTGAAGACGTTAGAACAATTGAAGATGTTTGTGAACCGTTTTTGTTGCAGGCAGGATTATTGCAGCGAACTCCACGAGGTAGAAAAGTTTCACCTGCAACATATAGGCACTTGGGTATAGAATCGAAATCTCCAACTTCTCAGCAACGGTTATTTTAGTACTTGTTTTTAATGTATGCTGTAATTAGTGATAGGACTATTATTATTATTACAAAGTAGTGTAAACTTTTGACTGATTCTATCGTAGCCCATAAAAATAAACATATGAATATGATAAGTAAAACTAATTTTATTTTATTAATTTTCATTTGACTTGATTTTGTTTTTATATAACCAATAAATATGAGTTCAGCTTAGCATAAATATTTCTGTAAATTAAGTACTATTAAAGTTTAATTTTACCTAACGGGTTATTAGTTTAACTTATTAGGTAAAAAATATCCAAAATAATTACCTATTTCTACCTTCTGGAAAATCTCCAACCCTATTAAAATTATAATATATGTTGCGAGAGGGTGCAATGGGGAATTTAAAAGTTTTATTTGGAAGAAAAATTAAAGAATATCGAAAGATCAAACATATTACACAAGTTCAGCTTGCCGAGCTTGTTAATGTTGATGATAAACATATTAGCTGTATTGAAAATGGAAAAAGTTTTCCGTCTCCGAATTTAATATCAAAATTGGCTGAGGTTTTAGAAGTAGAGCCTAAGGATTTATTTGAGTTTTATTATTTACAAGATCCGGTTGATTTGAGATCTGATATAGTTACGATGCTTGATGACTTAAGTGACGAAGACCTTACTCTTGCTCATAAATATATTCGTAGTTTTTTGATAAAGTAGTTCATTATTTACCCTATGTGAGTTTTATGTTAAGATTTCATTGCGGATATGATAGAGAATCTTGATAAAATAAAAGCTGCCATAGAAATTGAAGTTAAATATCGCTATATCGATATTCACGGTAAAACGCAAAAATTTTCAAGTTTCATCAAAAATGAAGCTAAAAAGATATATAAAAAATCAAAA